>JACPEX010000025.1 GCA_016183265.1 Candidatus Daviesbacteria bacterium
AAAAAAACTTCCGCGGTATTCCTGCGGCAATTAAAGACGTTATTTCAACCAAAGGAATTAAGACAACAGCAGGTTCTAAGATATTGAGTAATTATGTTCCTCAATATGATGCAACCGTAATAACGAATTTATCAGAACAGGGTGTTAGCGTGTTGGGAAAAACTAATTGTGATGAATTTGCCATGGGATCATCAGGAGAGAATTCTGCCTATGGTCCAACAAAAAACCCCTGGGATCTTACGAAAATTACCGGAGGCACGTCTTCCGGATCGGCTGCAGCAGTTGCATCCGGTATGTGTGCTTTTGCCTTGGGTTCTGATACAGGTGGTTCCATTAGACAGCCCGCATCGCTTTGTGGAGTTGTTGGCCTCAAGCCGTCTTATGGCAGGGTTTCCAGATACGGGCTTATTTCTGCAGTTTCGTCTTTTGATACAATCGGACCAATTACAAAATCTGTAGCAGATGCCAGAAAAGTCCTGGAATGGATTTCAGGTCCGGACGGGTATGATTCAAATTGTTTTCATAAGGCGTCCCCCCGCCGTGCTGCAAGGGGACGCCTTGCAAGGATTGGTGTGCCTAAAGAATATTTTGCCGAAGGTTTGGATCCAAAGGTAAAAATAGTAATTGAGGAGGCAATCAAGAAACTGGAAGAATTGGGCGCAGAGACCGTTGAAGTAAGCTTGCCTCATAGCGAATATGCGCTGGCAGCATATTACATTATTAATCCTTCTGAAATTTCTTCCAATATGGCCAGGTTTACAGGAATTAGATTTGGTTCCGGCAGAGAAGATTTTGGCGAAGAAGTAAAAAGAAGAATAATGCTTGGAACTTTTGCCCTTTCTTCAGGCTATTATGATGACTATTATGCCAAAGCTGCAAAAGTCAGAACCCTAATCAGGCAAGACTTTGAGAAGGCATTTGCTAAATGCGACGTCATCGTCGGGCCTGTGTCCCCAACAGTCGCATGGAACTTGGGTGCAAAATCGGACGATCCTTTGGCAATGTATTTATCAGATGTGTATACCATCTTTGCTAATTTAACAGGTTTGCCCGGATTGTCTGTTCCCTGCGGATTTTCAAATAATTTACCAGTAGGTTTGCAGATAATAGGCAAATATATGGATGAAGAGACAATTTTAAATGTTGGTGAGGCTTATGAGCAGGCAACTGATTGGCACAAGGAGAAGCCCAAAATATGAATTACGAACCAGTGATCGGTTTAGAAGTACATGTTGAGTTAAATACTAAAAGCAAAATGTTCTGCAGGTGTTCTGCTGATTATTTTGGAGCAGAGCCAAATACCCACACTTGCCCGGTTTGTTTAGGATTACCGGGAGCTTTGCCTTATATAAATAAAGCAGCCATTGAAGATTGTATGAAAATTGGGCTTGCGCTAAATTGCCAAATTTCAGAAGTTTCCCGTTTTGAAAGAAAGAATTATTTTTATCCTGATTTGTCTAAAGGGTATCAGATCTCCCAGTATAGATGGCCATTATGTATCAATGGACAATTAGTGTTGGATAATGGGCAAGTAATTAGGATTAATAGGGCACACCAGGAAGAGGATACCGGTAAATTATCACACGTTAGCGGCTCAACATTAATTGATTTCAACCGGTCGGGCGTGCCTTTGGTAGAAATAGTTACTGAACCGGATTTTAGGGATGTGGAATCAGTGAGGGATTATGCGAAAAAATTGCAGCAGCTATTTAGATATTTAGGCGTTTCTAATGCTGATATGGAACGGGGGGATATGAGGCTGGAGGCAAACATCAGTGTAAGGGTAAAGCGTGAAGGGGAAAGCGGAAAAGAATTACCAAACTACAGAGTAGAGCTTAAAAATATCAACAGTTTTAGGTTTATGGTGGCAGCAATAGAATACGAAATTAAACGCCAGATTGCTGCTATTGAAAAAGGGGAAAAGCTTTCTCAAGAGACAAGGGGTTGGGATGCAGACAAAAAGTGTTCATACTTGCAAAGGAGCAAAGAAGAGGCCCATGATTACCGCTATTTTCCCGAACCGGATTTGCCGGAATTAAGTCTTCAGTCTTCAGCTATCAGTCTTCAGCAAATCAAAGACGAAATGCCGGAGCTGCCATGGGAGAAAAAAGAGAGATTTCAAAAACAGTATAAATTATCAATATCCCAGGCAACTATTTTAACAGAATCAATTAAACTGGCAGATTTTTTTGAAAATACAGTAAAACTCGGCATAGATGCAATCCAGATAGCTAATTTTATTATTAACAAAAAGATAAATATTGAAGAAGTTTTGCCAACTCAGGTTATAGAAGATATTAAGGCTAAAAAAGTTGGGATTATTGATAGCGAAGAAGAATTAACTAAGTTGGCAGAGCAATCAATTGCCGAAAACGAAAAATCTGCAGCGGATTACAGGGCAGGCAAAGAAGCAGCTTTGCAGGCCGTCATAGGGGGAGTGATGAAATTGTCTTTAGGTAAAGCAGATGTTTCTAAAGTGAAACCCCTCTTGGAAAAACTTTTAAAATAGAATATAGTCGTTACACGACTTATGCCTAAGTTTGTCCACCTTCATAACCATACCCAATATTCATTACTTGATGGATTATCAAAGATTCCTGAAATGGTTAAAACTGCCAAAGAATTAGGCATGAATGCTTTAGGCATTACCGATCACGGGGCCATGTATGGGGCAATTGAGTTTTATAAAGCTTGTATTGAAGCCGGGGTTAAACCAATCATTGGGGTGGAAATGTATATAGCCAAAAGGTCCCACAAAGATAAAGAAGGCAAAGTGGATACTGAGCCCTACCATTTAACCGTCATAGCTAAAAATTACCAGGGTTATTTGAACTTAATGAAGCTGACTACCATTGCCCACAAAGACGGCTATTACTACCGCCCCAGGGTAGACAAAGCCTTGTTAAGGGAGTTTCATGACGGCTTAATTGCTTTATCAGGCTGCACGGCCGGGGAATTTATTAGGTCTTTTAACAATAAGGACTTAAAAAAAGCAGAAGAGATTATTAAAAGTTACCAGGATATCTTTGGTGAGGACAATTTTTATTTGGAAGTTCAAAAACATCCTTACCAACAAAATATAGAAACTGCAATAGATGAGGCAGTTAAAAGGGATTTGCAGGAACTTTTAGATATCCAAAACCAGACTATCCAAGCGATTAAAGAGTTATCCCCTAAACTAGGTGTGCCAATTGCAGCTACCAATGACTGCCATTATGTCAAAAAAGAAGATGCTGAGGCTCAGGATGCTTTGCTCTGTGTGCAGATGGGCAAGCAATTATCAGAAACAAAAAGGTTGCGGATGATTGATACCCCTGATTATTTCTTAAAGTCTCCCGAGCAGATGTTGCAAGATTTTTCTGACATGCCCGAGGCTTTGGAAAATACTGCCAAGATAGCTGACCGGGTTGACTTGGAAATCTCTCTGGGGGTGGCCCATTTTCCGGTTTTTGATACGCCAAAAGGTAAAACATCAATGGAATATTTGAGGGAACAGACTTATCAAAAGTCGGAAGGAAAATTAAGAATGACTAATCAGGCCAAGGAAAGATTGGAATATGAATTAGGAGTAATTGAGAAAAAAAACTATGCGGATTATTTTTTAGTAGTATCTGATTTTATGGAGTGGGCTCATCAGAGAGGAATAATCACTAATACCCGTGGTTCCGCAGCAGCCTCACTAGTTTTATATTGTTTAGGGGTAACTAACTTAAACCCGCTCGATTATCTGCTGCCTTTTGAAAGGTTTTTAACTGTTTACAGACCGACTTTACCGGATATTGATGCTGATATTGCAGATGACCGGCGCGATGAGGTGATCAAATATGTGATTGATAAATACGGCGAGGATAAAGTGGCCCATATTGTCACCTATGGAACTATGATGGGCCGGGCAGCTATCCGGGATGTGGGTCGGGTGATGGGGATGGCTTATGGAGAGGTAGATAAGATTGCCAAACTGGTACCCCCGCCTTTTCAGGGGTTTCACAAGCCTTTGTCTGATTCAATTAAAGAAGTGCCGGAACTGTTAAATTTATATAAAAATGATCCGCAAGTTAAAAAATTATTAGACTTGGCTATAAAACTTGAAGGAACAGTCCGTCATGCTTCTGTCCATGCAGCCGGCATTGTGATTGCCCCGGAAGACATTACCAATTTTGCCCCTTTGCAAAGGGAGTCTAAAGGAGACAAATTAGTTTCCCAATATGACATGTTCTCGCTGTCTGATGAATACGGTGGGATTGGCTTGGTTAAAATGGACCTTTTGGGGATTAGAAATTTGTCCATTTTAGGAAAGGCAGTTGAGTTTGTTAAAGAAAACAGAGGTGTAAGTGTTAATCTAAATAAAATTCCGCTAGATAACAAAAAAGCTTTTGAATTGTTGGCTAAAGGAGAAACTATGGGTATTTTCCAGTTGGAAGGTTCGGGAATGACCCGGTATGTGACAGAGCTAAAGCCTGCCAGCATTTTTGATATCCAAGCCATGGTGGCTTTATACCGCCCGGGGCCCCTAAGTGTAATTCCGGAATATATTGCCAGGAAGCACAACCCCAAGAAAGTAAAGTTTTTTGATCCGAGGATGAAAGATTATACGGAAACTTCCAGAGGCTTGTTGGTTTACCAGGATGATGTATTGCTAACTGCCATTAATATTGCCGGTTATACCTGGGAAGAGGCGGATAAGTTTAGAAAAGCTATGGGTAAAAAAAATCCGGCTGAAATGGCTAAACAAAAGGGTAAATTTATTGAGGGGTGTATTAAAAACGGGATGAGAAGACCAAAAGCAGAAGAACTTTTTGCCATGATTGCCCCGTTTGCAGCATATGGCTTTAACAAAGCCCACGCTGCCAGTTATGCTGTGATTTCCTACCAGACAGCTTATATGAAAGCCTTATACACGGTGGAATTTATGGCAGCAGTAATGACCGCTGAATCTGGTAATAGTGATAAAATCGCGGCAGCGATAGAAGAGTGCAAAAGGTTGGAGATTGTGGTTTTGCCGCCGGATATTAATAAATCAGGAGTTGGTTTTTCTTTGGAAAAGTTAAAAGAATTAACCCAGGCTGAACTGGAAAGAAGTCTAAGTGTGGATGAAAGCGGTATTAAGCAATGTATTAGGTTTGGCTTATCAGCTGTTAAAAATGTCGGGATTTCAGCAATCGAGTCCTTGATTGCGGCGAGAAAGGATAGGGAGTTTGAATCTTTGTTTGATCTTTGCTGCCGTGTGGATACCAGGTTGGTTAATAGGAAAACATTAGAAAGCTTGATTAAGGCCGGAGCATTGGATCATTTGGGTAATAGAGCTGCCCAACTTTTGATTTTAGACCAGTGTCTTGAGCAGGTTCATAAATTGAATAAAGACAAATTAAGTGGGCAAGTATCTTTATTTGATACTGATAGCGACTTCGGAGCGCTGAAGATTACATTGCCTGATACCCCCGAAATGCCTATTGAGCAGTTATTGGTGTTTGAGAAAGATTTACTGGGTTTTTACCTGCACGAGCCGCCTTATCAAGCTAAACTTAAGAAGTTGAGTAATCTTATTCCCAACAAATTGTCTTCACTTGGTGATGAGCACATAGGACAAATTTTAAAACTTGGGGGAGTGATAGTGTCTGTAAAGAAGGTTTTTACCAAAAAGACTGCTGCTGAGATGGCTTTTGTTAAAATCTCTGATGGGGTGTTTTCCTTGGAAGTGGTGGTATTTCCTAAAATTTTTGAAGTCTGTAAGGACTTTTTAATCCCGGATACAGTGGTACTAATTTCCGGGCGGGTGGATAAAAGGGAGGAAGAATTATCTTTGATTGTAGAAAAAATCAGCCAATTTGATCCTGATTCAATTGATTCCGCACTTGGTGGTGTTGAAGTAGAGATTTTAATACCTGCCGGAGCTGATGTGAGCTTGCTGCAAAATGTCAACCGGACTTTAAGAGGATTTCCAGGTAAAATGCCGGTAGCCTTGCTTTTGCCCAATGGAGATAGTCTGAGAAGAATGAATCTGCCTTTTTCTATAGACCCGGTCCAGCCTTTACAGGACTTAATTGCCCAAATTCTGGGCGAAGGCTCTTTTAAAATAGTCTGAGCTGCAAGGGGACGCCTTACGTGGTTAAATATCTTCTACAAGGACATCTTTAATTATAGTGAATTCATCCTGCTGTTTAACAAATGCTTCATATGATAATTCGCGGTTTGTTTTAGAAAAAAAGGCTAATACTTCATCAGGCTTGACCCATTCTGTTTTTCTTTTACCAACGTAATCCAAATACGAGGATGGTTGTTCCGTCAATCCATGCTGCAAGGCGTCCCCTTGCAAGGCTAAAGCCTGTTTATGGATGTATCTGGTAAGATGTAGAAATTGCTCCTCTGTGACGACCTGCACAGCCTTATAAACATCCTGGTACAGCGGCCCTACCCTTTTATATTTTTTGTTAAAGTACATGCTGTATCTTGTGCCTAGTGAATTCATGAATTTATCCATCGAGATGGCGCTTTTTTGTTTAATTGAAAAATGGAAATGGTTTGGCATTAAACAATATGCCAACAGACTGATCTCGTCAGCAAAATTATTTAATCGTAGAAGTTTAATAATTTTATCTCTTTCTGTGTAGGAAGTATCCGGATCAGATAATTTCGTTTTTAGCTCTTCTTCGTTTTTTGGAAGTAGATAGTTTTTAAGATAGGATAAGAAAACGAGATAATCCTGCACGTCCTGAAAAATTATCCGTTTTTCCACTCCGCGGTTGTAAATATGATAATAACCTTTATCTGTGTATTGTTTTACAGAATTCTTGCTGGGCATGTATATTTCTATTAAATCACTTATAGTGTTGTGCTGCAAGGGGACGCCTTGCAGAGCTAGATAGATTGTAGGTTGATCAGAAATAGTGATTGTGTTAAAATTCATGAATGATTTCAGTGCAGGCTGGTGAGCAAAATTTGCATATTGGTGATACTTTAAGGATTCACAATAAAGTTGTTGAAGGGGAAAAGATCCGTACCCAGGTTTTTGAAGGTATTTTAATAAGACTGCGGGGCCGGGATGTCAACCAAACTTTCACTGTCCGGAAAATTGGCGCAGGCGGAATTGGGGTTGAACGGACCTGGCCGCTGAATTCAAATTCTATTGTCAAATTTGAAGTCAAGAAAAAAGCTATAAAGGTTAGAAGGTCAAAACTTTATTATTTAAGGGATTTAACCGGCAAAAGCGCTGTAAGAGTATAATAAGATCCTTCGATTCACTTCGTTCGCTCAGGATGACTCGCCTTGCTCGTCACTGCAAAGGGGATTTCTTCCCAATCGCGAACTGTCCTGATCTTTTTATTAATATCCCAAACAGTTTCCAAAAGTTTAGGCTCAATCTTTAGATCCTTAGCCCGGCCAATTAATGCCACAATATCTTTTGGAAAACACTTTCCCCCAAATCCCCTGGCCGTAGTTACATCCAAATGAGAATCAAAAATCCTGTGGTCCCCCGCCACCATGCTTTTTACCTCCTCATACTTGATTCCCAAAGCCTGGCAGATGGCATACATTTCATTGGCAAAAATCACTTTCATAGCTAAAAATGCGTTAGACATGTATTTAACCATCTCGGCGCTGGTGCTGTCTGTCTGGAAGATTTTAGTAGTAGGAAACCGCTGGCGGTAAAGGGCTATAACCCTTCTTGAAGTTAAGTCGTTGTTTGCCCCGATAATATTGCGGTCAGCATTAACAAAATCTTCCAAATAATTGGCTTCTGTCAAAAATTCCGGATTAAAGGCAAAATTTGTCTTGGGATACTCTTTTTCAAACCTTGCAGTGGTACCTGGAATTACTGTGGATTTGATGACAATTATTTTATCGGTGTTATCAGTATATTTTGAGATTTGGGCAATACTATCATCAATAATGGATAAATCAATTCCTGATTCATCTTCCTTCATTGGGGTAGGCAGGCAGATAAAGATAAATTCACTTTTTGTTACTACGTCTTCAAGAGTTTCGGTATCTTTATATTTGTCGTAATGGCGGATTTCGTATTCATCTTTGATTTCAGGTTGGGAAAAGCCATAAGCCAAAGCCTGACCAACAATGCCATAGCCGATAATTCCTAATTGTTGTTTCATCAGTCAAAAAAGTATAGCATAAAGTAAAGCATGAAAACAATTCAAAAGGTAGCATTGGCGGTATTTAAAGACAAAAAAATGCTGCAGGTCCGTTCAAAGAATCAACCGCTGGTCTTTTTTACTTTGGGAGGGAAAATAGAGGCAGGGGAGTCTGAAATAGAGGCTTTGAAAAGAGAAGTGATGGAAGAAATCGGATGTGAAATTGAGGAATCTTCTCTTAAATTTTTAACGCAGTTTGAAGATGTAGCGCATGGCGGAGGGGTAGTTGCCATTAAGGTTTTTGAGGGGAATTTAATTGGATCCCCCAAGCCCTCTTCTGAAATAGCAGAAATAGGCTGGTTTGATAC
>JACPEX010000004.1:0-9261 GCA_016183265.1 Candidatus Daviesbacteria bacterium
ATTAAAAATACGGATTGGGTTATAGATTTAGGGCCGGAAGGCGGGGACAAAGGCGGCAAAATTATTGCCCAAGGCACTCCTTCCCAAATTTCAAAAATTAAACCTTCCTACACAGGTCAATATTTAGCTAAGATAATGTAATTTACAGGCAGTAAAGTCGGCTAGTTTAAGAGCAATTATTTACCGCGGGATTTTTTGGAAGGGAATTTGGCAATAAAGATAAAAAATAATAAAACAACTATTAACAAAATTCCAACCATTATATTTATGCTAGTAAAAAACTGTGATAAGTCTATCATAAAGGTGGAGAAAGAAATAAACCGGAGCCAATATTCGTTAAAGATGCAGAAATTACTCTTAGATGAGAATTCCTAAGTTTTATTCCCATGTTTCGAGTATAGCATAATCTGCTACAATGGCTAAATGAAAAAGAGGAAATTTGATGCGGTGTTGTTTGATATTGACGGTACTGTTTTAAATACAGGTGAGTACATCTTTCAGGCTTATAAATACACAATGGATCTTCATTTTAAAAGAAGTATTACCTGGGAAGAAGTGGTGCCGGTTTTAGGCCTCCCTTTTGCAAAGTGTTACCGGATTTTAACTAACTTAGAAGAAGTAGATTATTTAATGGAATGCCACCACCAATTTCAGTCAAAAAATCCGCAGCTGGTTAAAGTATATAAAAATACCCAAAAAACTTTAGAAGAGGTAAAGAAAACAGGAGTCATCATAGCTGCCGTTACCAGCCATACGGGTAACCTGCTGCAAAGAAACCTAAAAATTGCCGGCGTAGAAAAATATTTTAAAGCAATTGTAACTCCTGATCATGTAAAAAAGCCTAAACCCGACCCCGAATCAATTATTAAGGCGCTGGAGACGCTAAAAGTGAAACCTGATAGGGCGGTTTTTGTAGGAGACAGCCCGGCTGATATGGAAGCAGGTAAAAAAGCAGGTGTCAAAACTATTGCAGCTTTGTATGGCTTTCACGGCCGGAAATTGCTTAAATTAAAGCCCGACTATACGGTTAATGACATTTCGCAAATTACCCCAATAATTTGGTAAAATTAAGAAATGTTTAAAAAGCTTTGGCTCGGGTTGTTTATTTTTCTGGTGCTGCTTGCTAAACCAGCCTTTGCTGCCTCTGAATTCTCGACTTCGTATGATGTTTTATATGATGTGGATGAGAATGGTGTAACTACAGTTACCGAAAAAGTAACCCTTAAAAATTTAACATCAGAATATTATGCTAACCAATTTAAACTAACCATCAGCGCAACAAAGATTTCCGACCTTAAGGCTGCTGACCCGGGAGGAGCGGTAAATGTTATTCAGGAACAAAAAGACTCATCAACCTCTATTTCCTTAAAATTTAATCAGCAGGTTGCAGGTTTAGGCAAAACATTACCCTGGACTCTTGTCTTTAAAACCAAGGATTTTGCTGAAAAAGTCGGAAAGGTCTGGGAAGTAAGGGCGCCCAGAATTTCATCTACAACCAATGTTGAATCCTATAACCTGACTTTAGCGGTCCCGGAAAGCTTTGGCCAGCCATCCCTAATAAGCCCGGTTCCTAAAAGCCAGACAACCTCAATGGGTAAAATATTTTTGACCTTTGATAAAAGCCAACTGCAGGCTTCCGGAGTTTCCGCCAATTTTGGGGTCAACCAGCTCTTTGACTTTGATTTAAGTTATCATCTGGAAAATAGCAACCTGGTTCCGGTCTTAACAAATATTGCCCTTCCTCCCGATACTTCTTTTCAGGATGTGATTTATCAAAGGATCGACCCGAAGCCCTTAAATGTCACGATGGATGATGACGGGAATTACCTGGCCTG
Organism: Candidatus Daviesbacteria bacterium; assembly: GCA_016183265.1. Lineage (GTDB taxonomy): Bacteria > Patescibacteriota > Microgenomatia > Daviesbacterales > UBA10151 > UBA10151. The sequence continues at coordinate 1,836 of JACPEX010000004.1, forward strand.
GTACCGCCTAAGCCGCAATCAGAAACTGGACATAAAGGTTATCGGTTCCGCAAAACTCTACACCAATTCCAAGGTAAAAAAACCCGGCCTGGAAGAATCTTTAAGAAAAAAATATACAGCAGCCGATAAGTACTGGGAAAAGGACAACCCCCAAATTACGTCAAAACTCAGTGAAATTTTAGCAGGAAGCGAGGAAAAAACTCCGGAGGAAAAAGTAAAACTTATTTTTCAGTTCGTGGTTGATAATCTAAAATATGACTCTTCGAGGTTACAAAATGACATTGAACGATTGGGGGCTGTCACTGCCTTAAATAACCCTGACTCTGCGGTTTGCATGGAGTTTACCGATCTGTTTATTGCCTTGACCCGCGCTGCAGGCATCCCTGCCAGGGAACTGGACGGCTATGCCTATACTGCCAATACAACGCTCCGCCCCCTTTCTTTAACCAAAGATATCCTGCATGCCTGGCCCGAATACTGGGACGACCGGCGCGGTTGGGTAATGGTAGACCCGACCTGGCAAAATACCACCGGCGGAGTGGATTATTTTAGTAAATTAGACCTCAACCACTTTGTTTTTGCAATAAAGGGTTCTTCTTCGTCCCCGATTCCGGCCGGGTCTTATAAATATAGCGCGACAGATTCCCGTGATGTCAAGGTTTCCTTATCGGATAAGGACTTTTTAGGCCACCCGCAAATTGATGTGCAACTGGAAATTGCCGGTCCAATTATTGCCGGTTTGCCAGGTGTATTTAAACTTAAAATTATCAATACCGGCAATGCTTTATACCCATCAACCCCTTTGGCAATAGCTACCAGTAAGTTATCTGTGCTAAATGCAAATGTTCAGAATTCAGGCTACATTCCTCCGTTTGGAATAGCTAGTTTTGATTTTAATATACGGACTAAAGCATTACTGGATTCATATGAGGATCAAATTGAGGTTTTAATAGGGGGGCAAAAATATACGAAGGGTGTTATTATCAGGCCCTTTATTTTGTTTCAAACAGTACCTATAGTGATAGAAGGGGTGGTCGGATTAATGGTTTTAATTTATCTGTCAGTTTTAGGAACACATATCTACAAAAAAAGGATCAGAGGGAAAAAGAGCGTTGGCAAATCATAATGATTCCCAGAAAACCCGGTGTCTATATTTTTAAAGGTAAGACCGGCAATATTTTATATGTCGGCAAGGCAATTGATCTGCATTCCCGGGTAAACTCATATAAACATTCCGGGGATTCAAAAACAAAAATACTATATGCTAAGACGGCAAAAACCGAAACTATAGTTGTCGAATCAGAGCTGGAAGCTTTGCTTTTGGAAGCAAATTTAATCAAAAAATATCTGCCGCCGTTTAATGTCAGGCTGACGGATGATAAAGATTATTTATATATTGCCGTTACAAAAGAAGATTTCCCCAGGATAATTACTGCAAGAAAAAATAATCTTCCAAAAAAATTCTGGGGGCCTTTCCCTTCAAGCAGGACCGTCCGGGAAACTTTAAAATCTTTCAGAAAGGTTTTTCCGTGGTGTTCAGCCTCGCAAGGGGACGCCTTGCAGCACAAACCATGCTTTTATTATCATCTAAAACTTTGCCCCGGGCCATGCGCAGGTGTGATATCAAAACAAGATTACAATAAAATTATCAGCCGGTTTTCTAAATTTATGGATGGTAAGAAAGACCAATTAATAGCAGATCTAACTGCAGAAATGAAGCAGTTTTCGGAAAAGCAGAAATTTGAGGAAGCAGCCGGGATCAAAAAAGTTATAGAAGGAGTTTTGTATTTAACCCAAGCAAATAGGACCAGGCTTTATTTGGAAAATCCTAATTTTTTGGAACAGGAAAGTAAAATTGCTCTTGTTGAGCTTCAGAAGGATTTAAATTTAAAGAAATTACCGGAAAGGATAGAAGGCTATGATATCTCTAATATTTCCGGTAAAGAAGCCACCGGCTCTATGGTGGTTTTGACAAATGGGGAAATTGATAAATCCCTATACAGAAAGTTTAAGATCCGGATAACCGGCAGGCCTAATGATGTAGGGATGCATAAAGAGATGTTAAGAAGAAGGCTTAAACATCAAGAGTGGCCAATGCCTGATCTGATAATCGTTGATGGCGGCAGGGGGCAGGCAAAGGCGGCAAAATTCGAAATTCAAAATTCGAAATTCAAAATTCCTCTTTTTGGGTTAGCGAAAAAAATGGAGTGGTTATACCCCCCCGAAGGAGACGTAGTTAAATTATCCAAAAAAAGCCCTGCTTTAAAATTACTACAAAAATTGCGAGATGAAGCCCACAGATTTGCGATTAATTATCATAGAAAATTACATGGTAAAATATTATTTGAATGAAAACCCTGCTGAGATATTTTTTAATTAATCTGGGGGCTTTGTGGCTGACTACTAAAATAATTCCGGGTTTAACTTATACAGGCGGCTTTAAAAGTCTGCTTATTGGAGGATTGGTATTTATGCTGATTAATCTATTTCTGGTCCCTCTTTTGAAGATTTTGCTTTTACCCTTAAACCTTTTAACTCTGGGAGTTTTTGCCTGGATTACTAATGTTATTGCTCTTTATGCCTTAACTACCCTGGTATCTGATTTCAAACTGGTTCCCTATATCTTCCCCGGCCTGCAATATAATGGAATTAATTTACCCCCTTATGAGCTTTCTACTTTTCTGGTGGCGGTAGCGGCTTCATTTTTAATAGGAATCATTACTAATTTTCTCCAGTGGCTGACCCACTAAGATTGGTGTATAATCATAAATTATGCAGGCAACGATTTATATTTTTCAAATTATTTTGGGGATTTTGTTAATTCTGGTGATTATTATCCAGCAAAAAGGTTCCGGATTGGGCGCAAGTTTTGGCAGCAGCATGTCCTTTTACCGGACCAAAAGGGGTGCTGAGAAACTGCTTTTTTATGCTACTATTGGTATTGCTGCAGCATTTATTCTTGCCTCTGTAGTTGGCTTATTTTTCTAAGATTTTTTATGAATCTAAAATCCTTAAGGCTGGCTTGGTTAATTTTTCTGGAATATTTAAAAAGAAATAAAGTTTGGATTGTTGGGGGAATAATACTGGTTATGGGTTTAGTAATTATTCAACTTAAGTTTAACTTTTTCCGTCCGCAGGCATCAATTAGAATAGGTTTAATCGGTACCTTTCAGGAGCATGATCTGCCGATAGAGGTAACCGGATTACTGTCAGGGCCTTTGGTGGAAGCAAGCAGTGACGGAAAAGTTAGACCCAAATTAGTCACAGGTTGGGAAGTTAATAATGATGCCACAAATTTTAAATTTAAATTAAGAGATAACCTAAAATGGGTTGATAATACTTTTATTAAAGCCGCTGACCTGGAATTTAGTATCCCCAATACCGAGATTTCCTATCCTGAAACTAACATTATTCAATTTAAATTAAAAGAACCCTATTCACCTCTGCCTTCCCTGCTAATTAAACCAATTTTTAAAAGGGGAACATTGATAGGAACTGGTCCATATAAGATTGCGAAAATTGAAAAAAGCCGGATTTTTATTACTAAGCTGGCTTTAAAGCCAAATGACTCTAATTTGCCCATAATTTTTGTCAGATTTTACCCTAATGAGAAAGTGGCTATAACAGGATTTAGTTTGGGTGAAGTACAAGTTTTATTGGGCTTAAGTAATCCGAAATTGTTGCCACAGAATCCATTAGCCGAAATCAAACAAAAAACAGATTTCTCTAAAATAGTAACCATATTTTTCCAGACAAAAGATGCGCTTTTAAGCAACCGTTCCTTAAGGCAAGCTTTAGCTTATCAGGCACCGCAAATCATTGGTGAAGAAGTTGCCAATAATCCTTATCCGCCCCAATTTTGGACATACAACAGTGATGCCAAAAAATACCTGTCAAATCCCAAAGAAGCAGAAGAAGCTTTGGAGCGGGCAAAGTCACAAGTGCCGGATGATAAACTTAAATCAGAGCTGATTTTAACTGCTACCCCAAATCTGGAAGGAGCAGGAAAGACCGTAGTAGATGCATGGAAGGAGTTGGGGTTTGATAGTAAATTGCGGGTAGAATCAGGGATGCCGCAAAATTTCCAGGCATTGTTAATTACCCAAAGTATCCCTATTGACCCGGACCAGTATTTTTTATGGCATGCCACCCAAACTAAAACTAATCTAACCAAATATGATTCCAAAAGGGCTGATAAGGATTTGGAGGATGGCAGGAAAACCAGCAATGAGGAAGAAAGAAAAGCCAAATATTTTGATTTCCAAAAAACTTTGCTGGAAGATGCCCCGGCCGCTTTTTTGTACTTTCCCAAATACAATATAGTTTACCTCAAAAAAGTCGAGCCACTCTTAAATAAGATTCTAAACCCCTAGGTGTCAATAAGCAAAGCTTTCCTCCGCCAACTGGCGGACGTAGAAATCCACCCCCCAGGTGGAATATAATATATTTTTGGGGGGTTGACGGATTATTTTGGCAGGAGCACAATTTGGGGCATGCCGAAAACATTAAAAGAGACTTTAAAAGAAATTCAGATTCTGCTTGGCAGGCCCAAGCGGAGGATTGCCGGCGCCTTAAAATATTACCTGGGTTTTTTAAGTTCAGCTGAGATTGCTGAGAAAAAAGAAGGCCTTATCTTAAAGGGTGAGAAAATCCAGACAATTAATTATGGCAAAATTACCTGGGTGGATGTTAAAGACCCAACCCGTAGGGAAATTTCCAAACTGGCTCAAAAATTCCCCTTTCACCCTTTGCATTTGGAAGACTGTATTTCCAAAGGCCAGTTTCCCAAAATTGAGCAGAATGATGAGGACAAATATTTGTTTTTACTGCTTCGCTTTCCAACCTATAAAGAAGGAAATATTACTTTCAGCCAGTTGTCTTTCTTCCTTGGGGAAAACTATTTGGTAAGTTTGCATGACGGGACTTTTGACATTATCACCAATATGTTTAATGCCTGCAAAGATAATTTAGACCAGCGCAAGGTTTATATCAACAATTCTTCAGCCCACCTGCTATATACCATTATTGAACAACTGACAGATAACCTGCCGCCTCTTTTGCAAAGGATTTTAACAGAGGTTGATGAGGCGGAAGATACTGTTTTTGATGACAAAGTTTCGGCAGTTTACATGGTAGGACAACTGCGGCGCAAAATTATTTCCTTAAGAAGGGTGATCGGGCCTTTACGGCTTTTGCTGTCGGAAATGGAGCAGCGAATCAACAAATTCACCCGGCGCGACCTAACAATTTATTTTGTGGATGTGGCCCACCGGGTTGATAAGGCCTGGGAAACTTTGGAGGAGGCCAGGGAAACTGTAGATATTTACAAGGACGCTGATTTTATTATCAGCACGGAAAAAACCAACCGGATTCTGGCAGTGCTGACTATTATCTTTACTTTGTCGATTCCGGCTACAGTGATCGGGACATTTTACGGAATGAATGTGTTGCTGCCCGGTAGTTTGGAAACAGAAGCTTTAACTTTTTGGGGCAGATATACAACATTGATCCTGATTCTGGTTGCGGCAGCCATCCCGGCCCTTTTGATGGTGTGGTTTTTCAGGAGAAAAGGATGGTTTTGAATCTATTTTGGGGGGTTGACATATTTAATTTTGAGCGAGACAATAACTTTAATCTCTAAAACCACAAAGAGCAGGTTAAGAGATTTTTTAGTGAGAAACTATGATTAATAAAACTTCTGTATTTTTAATAATACATGCCGCTATTTTAATTTCCATTTTTGCCCTGAGGTTTTTGAGGATTGCTCCGGACTATATCTTAATAACTGCAGCAACAGTTATGTCTTTGGAGGCAATTTATGTAGCCCTTTTTACTAAAGCAATGACGAAAAGAGTCGCGGGTAATCTGAAAGAAATGGAAAAAGAAATAGGACAAATCCGTAATGAGGCTTATGAAGCAACTAAACTTCAAAGATCCCTTATCTATGCCGGACACCAAATAAAGACGATCCAGGGAGACCTGGATCTTTTAAAAAGAGGCTTAAAGTCTAATGGTAATGGCCACCACAGACGTCCCCACCAGATAATTTCCCATTCTTAATCTTTTGTTACCCAAATCTTGTCTGATTCTTGCAGACCCATGTTTAAATTAAACAAAGAAAAGGGGGTGATATAAATGGATCAAATGCCAATAAATAAGGATGAGATGATGAAGCACTTGGATCATGTGACATATCCTGCTTCCAAAGAGGATTTTATGGCAGCCTGCAACAGGATGGAACATGTGACTGAAGGGGAAAAAAAATGGATGATGGACAATTTGCCCGATAAAACCTATAACAGCGCTGATGAAGTCAAACAAGCATTAGGGGTGTAAGTTTTCTCTTGCTTTTTTCATTGCTTTTGCCCAAAAAATCAGGCTGTCAAGCAGTTGACTGGCAGCGCCCTCGTGCCTTTCATTAAATTGGTAGCGGCCGCTTTTGCTTAGGTTATCCCAATAATTAGGCAGCAAAATTTGCTCGCGCAGGTCATACATTTTCAGCTCGGCTGCAATACCCCGCCAATGTTCAACAGCCCTGGATCCTCCGGCTAAGGATCCGTAACTTATAAAACTTATTGGTTTATAATTCCATTCATGATACAAATAATCGACGGCATTTTTAAGCACCGGTGAGATGCTATGGTTGTATTCGGGTGTGACAAAGATAAACCCGTCTGAGCTATCAATAGTTTTTGACCATTTTTTGGTATAAGGTTTTGAGTATTGTTTTTGCGAAGCAGACATCGGCTCATTAAGAAACGGCAGGTTTATCTCCTGCAAATCCAGCAGTTCCGCCTCAATATCTTTTCTTTTCCCGGCAAATTCATAAATCCAGGTTGCAGGCTGGATATTAAACCTGTTGGGTCTGACTGAACCGGTTAAAACTTTAATTTTTATCATTATATTAATTTACTACTAAATTATAACCAAAAACAAGACTTAGGATTGACAAATGTAAAATAATTCCCTATCATTTGTATAGAGATGCAAATCAGGAAGGAAAAAGTACTTCAGGATGAACTCCAGGATAATGAGAAAATTAAGGCGTGCGCTGTAAAGTTTGGGATAACAGGTGATCTCACCAGAATGAAGCTTTGCTATATACTTTGTCATCATCCGCAGCTTTCAGTTTCTGAGATGGCGGAAATTATCGGATTGCCGATTTCTACAGTATCCCACAGTTTAAAGAAGTTGAAAGAAATACAAGTAGTTGATAATAGAAAGCAAGCAAAGCAGGTTTTATATTCTTTAGGTAAAAGTAAATTTGCTTCGGTCATTAAAAGCCAATTATTAGAAAACAATGAATAATTTCGATGAATAATTTCGATTTAATTATTATTGGCGGCGGAGCAGGTGCGTTTGCTGCTGCTATTAAAGCAAATGAGCTTGGAGCAAAAACCTTGATGGTAAATCATGGTCTTCCTTT
>JACPEX010000004.1:9269-17364 GCA_016183265.1 Candidatus Daviesbacteria bacterium
GCTTCTTTGGGCAGGAGAAGTGATGCACCTTGCCAAAAACCACAATATTCCAGGCCTTGATATAGAGGTAAAAAACTTTAATTTTGCAACTGTTGTCCAGCATGAACTCGATCTTGTTGCAAAACTAAGAGAAGAAAAATATGAGAAGGTATTACTACAGTTAGAAAATGTTACCCACATAGAAGGTAAAGCTAGTTTTGTTTCTCCTGATGAAATTGATGTTAATGGCCAAACGTATCAAGCTAAGAAGCTTATTATTGCAGCCGGATCAACCGCAACTGTACCACCCATTGAAAATATTCAGGAAGTCGGGTACTTAACTCATATTGAGGCTTTACAGATTAAGAATCTTCCCAAGGAGCTGATTGTAGTTGGGGCAGGGCCTTTAGGATTAGAGTTTGCTCAGATGTATTCCCGTTTTGGGACTAAAGTTACTGTCTTACAAAGGAGTGATTCAATTTTCCCTCCGGCAGAAAAAGAACTTACAGATCGTCTGGCTGAAATACTTACAAATGAAGGTATAACTATAAAAACAAATGCGCAGGTCAAATCTGCGCGTAAAGAAGCAGGCAAGAAAGTCCTTATTATTATGATCGCCGGTCAAGAAGAACAAATTATAACAGACGAAATACTACTGGCAACAGGTAAAACTCCAAATACGAAGGAACTTAATCTTAATAAGGCAGGTGTAAATGTTGATGACAAGCTTGCTATTAAAGTGACTCCGGAGTTTCAAACTTCCCAGCCCCATATTTTTGCAGTAGGTGATGTGACAAATTTACCTATTAGGGAAGAACCAACAGCAGGCAAAGAAGGCACTTTGGCTGCGGAAAACGCTCTAAATAATACTAAAAATAGTATTGATTATAACAGCGTTCCCTGGACTATCTTTACTGATCCTCAGCTAGCTGGTGTAGGACTTACTGAAGAACAAGAAATGAATCAGCTGGGAAGATGCCTTTGCCGGACTGTTTCCTTTGCCGATGTGCCGAAAGCGATAATAATGAATCGTACAGAAGGCCTAATTAAAATGGCTGTACACCCGGATACTAAAGTAATTTTAGGTATCCAAATACTGGCTCCCAATGCAGGGGAACTAATTGCTCAAGCAATGTGGTTAGTTAAAAATAAGAGTACTATTGACGATGTTGTTAATTCCTTACCAATGTTTCCAACGCTTTCAGAAACGATAAAAATAGCGGCATTATCCTTTACTAAGGATATATCTAAGCTAAGTTGTTGTGTTTAGTTACGTTTAATGGTACAACTAAAATTAATGGATAATAACGGGTATGGTAAAAGGCCTTTGTGGCAGTGGGTAATTATTTATCTGTTGATAGGCGGCATTATTTATGCCGGTATTTATTATTTCTTTTTAGCTAAAAAAGGGGGCTATAACCAACCAACTCCTTCTGCTACTGACTCTGCCAGTCCGAAAGGGGCACAGACCCAAAATACGGTTACTTTAACTTCAAATGGATTCTCGCCGGCTACTCTCACTATTAAAACAGGAGAAACTGTTAGCTGGGTAAATAAAAGTGGCCAGGAAGCGGCAATCAATTCAAATCCCCACCCGGTTCATATAAGTCATACCCCGCTTAACTTAGGTAATTTCCCGGATGAAGGTAGCCTTACTCTAACCTTTGATAAACAGGGCACATTCGGCTATCACAACCATCTCAACCCCTCAGAGCTGGGAACAATAAATGTAGAATAACCTGCCTAATGGCAACACTTGGGTTTACTTAATAAGAATCTAAGCTTTTTGTTTATATCCGTATTCTTTTACTGCTTTCCTGAAACCATGGAACTATAACTGGTGAAGCAGCATCTACAATTCCGTTTGGATATTGCCTTCTATCAAAAAGGATTTGCATATTTGGTCCTGCCCCTGGGCTAATTCGGCATAGTCAAAATTAGTTAAATGGACCTGGGGTAAAATTCTTTTAACTTTCTTATAAAAATTGCTGCCATCAAACTGAACTAAGACTTTCTTCTTCACAAATTGCATACTAATACTCGATCAGTTTAAACTTCTTGAAGCTATTTTAAGACAAACGAAGAAACCATTTCATTAAAAACCGGATCGCGAGACTGTGTTTTTGCTACCTCCATGGAGTCGTTAAGTAGATCAATAAACTCTTGATTATTTTTCTTAATCAAGACATTATGTTCATATCCAATAGGACCTCTGCCTAATCCACTTTTTGGTGGGGTTATACCATCGCGGATGTATTCAACAGCATCATATTTACCAAACTTCAAGTTTTTCAATTTTGTTATTTTTACATCGACAGCGTTATGTGCTTCTGGAACATCATCCCCTACATTCGCCTTAAACAGAGCATCAAATTGAGAAGCCATATAGCTTCCTTTCAAAGATATCTCTATGAGATCGATTGGTCCTGGCCCTTCCGTTGTAGGATATGGTTCAGAAGTAAAAACGACAGAAGTCTCAAATTCTTTTACATAAAGGCTTGATGGATATTTAATAGTAAAACCCATTTTTTGGTTAGTATACATTTTAAGATTAGAGTCGGGTATTGAAGTCGGAGATGGCTGAGTTGTGGTAGTTGAAGTTGATGGGGCTGCTGTTGGATTTGTGGTAATTTGAGGCTGTGAAGTCACAGAAGATTTACCATTTTGCATACCAAAGTAATATGCTCCTCCAGCTACTACAATAAGGAGAACAATTACTCCGAGAATTATCAGGGTAAAACCTTTTTGATTCTGTATCGAAGAATCATTTACAGATTTTTTAGATGTAGGCTGGTCAGGAATAACTTGTTTCTTAGTTGTATCCATTTCCATATAATGTAAGTATTTCAAAATTCAAACAAGAATGCAAATTATGCACTTACTGTTAACTTCTTTCATCTATTTTTAACAATTGTTAACTAGTGACCCCAACGATACATTGCACAGACTGAATGAGTTTTTCAAATTATTCCTATCTGAAGGTCTAAACTCCGAATTTGCCTATTTGTTTGGGCTAAAAGATGCATAGTAAAGTACAATAACTACTTCTCTTTTAAGACATAATAAGTTGCTTTGCCTTTGCCTTTTCTGCTGATCAGGCCAAGCTCTATTAATTTTCTAAAATCTAATGCCCTGGTTGCCTTTGCGCGGTTAACTAGTTTTGCAAAATCACGGTCAGCAATAAATCCCTTTTCTCTTATAAATTCAAGGATTTTTAGGTGATAAGGTTGTAAGTTAGTTTTTGGGTTTATTCCAACTTCCGGCAAGCTTTTCTGCACCCTTAAAAGTTCGTCAATAATTCCTTCTGTGAAGTATTCAAGCCAAATAGTAAAATCAATGCTATCTCTTAATTCATAATAATTACCAAATTCCCCAACTGTCTGAAAGTACTTGGTAACATTCTGATTATAATAATTTTCGAAACTAAATAGATTAAACGTATTAAGTCCCATCTCAGCCAAAAGTACCTTTGTAACAAGCCTTGTAGCTCTACCATTTCCGTCCATAAACGGATGGATTATCACCATTTGTTTATGGAAAATACCGGCTAAAATAAGCGGATCAATTTCATTTCGGTTACTGTTTACAAATTCAATTAGATTCCCTATTAGTTTCTTTACATCTTTTGCATCAGGAGGTAGATATATAACTTTTCGCGTCCTGGGATCATTGACAACCACTGGTCTTTCTCTCAATTTTCCGGATTCAAATTTAGGCAATAATGCTTCGGTAACTTGCTTTTGTATTCTTAATATCAGATCAAGAGATAATTTTACGTGTACCTTTTCAAGTTTTTCATTTAAATTCTGGAGTGCTTGATTGTAATTTAAAACTTCCTTTTCGCTATCTCTAATATGACCAGGCTTAGATTTAAGGATTTTTTTAACTTCTGTTAGAGATAGAGGGTTACCTTCAATACTGGTTGAGGCATAAGTAGAGACAGCTCTAGCTGCTTTTTCAAATTCCAGTAACACAACGTGAGGAAATCGCCTGTTATTTAGTTCATTCACCAAAGTACTAATTCTCTTAATGTTGCTTAATAACCGATCAGTGATTGTGTAACGAGGATTAAACATATAGACGTATTATAGACGATTATCAGACGATTTACAACGGGTAAAATTTCGACCCTTATGACCAAGATGAATCTTTATACAAGGTTTATCCTGATAAACTTTCTTCTAGATTTCGGATTGCAGTTCGGAGAATTGCGTGCGCTGGTTGGGAAACCATGATTGATTTTTGGAATAAAATCTCGGCTTCTCCAACTGGCGTTAGCTCATGATCAGACCAGCCAGCCAAAAACTCATCGCTCCAAGCAGTAGTGATACGGTAGGATAATACTTTCCTTAATCCTCTTTTAGCATTTGGATAGCTATATACAGTATCACTGTATACCTTTTCATAAGTACTGCTCGCGTCCGTGTAAGTTTGTATTCTGCCTCCGACGACAGATTCTTGGAAAGATGAAAGCTTTTTTAGATAATCAAGAGCCTCAGGACTCCCGGATTGTCCCAATTCCCTGATGGCTCTGAGTTGGTGGACAGTTCTGGGGTTGTATGAAGTACCGTATAAGTGGCGATAATTCCATTTGTGCTGTTGTTCTTCCTCGGCGCTCATATCAGGAAATTTTGCTTTGCCTGCTGCTATACGGATAAGTTGCGCGATGGTTATATTATATTACTTTTTTAACTTTTGCGAACTTAAGAATTTGCTCTTTCTTTAGAATTAGGCAAGAGGAGCAATTTTTCTGAAGAGCGCGACTGATAAAGTTTTCAAAGCCCACATAAATAATCTCTTTCTTCTCATCTTTTGCTGTTTGAATAGCCGGTAATAAATCTGTATCTGATGAAATAAGAAAACATTTATGGTATTCATTTTTGATGGCTCCACGTACCTGATCTACTGCAATTTGAACATCAACGCCTTTTTCGTGGAATTTACCATCGGACATAAGAAGATAACCAAGTTTTATTTTTATACCTTGCTTTCTTAAGTTTAAGAATAGTGATTGCTGGTTTGCATAAAGAGTCTCTGACTTTTTATTTCCGGGATATTTTCTAATCTCACCAACATAGTAAATAATTTCAGTGGATGGTGCTTTTGTTAGCGATTGAGCCAATCCTACATAATCAAAGTTTGTTAGGTGTATTTGAGGTAAAATCTTTTTGACCTTTTTGTAAAAGTTACTGCCATCAAATTGAACTAGAATTTTCCTTTTCACCTCTTTATATTAGGTGATCTGAGAGTTTTAAGCAAGAAAAACCCCCGGGTCGTAAAGAACCGGGGGGAGTTAGCAAATCAAATATATTTCTTTTGGAAATACAATATTATAATATCAAAAATAATGACAAAATGCAACTACAAATTTAGCTCTGATAATCAAACTACTTTTTATGAAGATGCGCGTAAATTGTATTTTTAGCTTCGAAAGGATTTTGGACCCATTTTAATATAACTTCCCCCAAATCTGTTCCAGCTGTATTCAAAACTATAGTACCTGTATGAAGTATTAACCTACCCAAAATCCCTTGCTGCACAGTTACATCTGTTATTTTTGAATAATCCGCACTTACTGTTGATTGACCTATCAATCCCTTCTTTAAAACAACTCGCTTATCAGTAACGAGATACTTTAAAGTCAATTTCTTATATAATCCACTAAGTATAAAATATGAACCTATAAATAGCCCAATTATTACACCTGTTATATCGAATCCAAATAATATTATTGCAAGAAGTACTGGTAGAAACCCCCAAAGGAGATCCCACATAAGTTCAGCATTAGCATAATCAAAAACCTTGATAACTTTCTCCCCTGGTGCTAAAAACTTTTGATGCTCACTTTCTAATGATTGAGAATTTGGAGACTGAGCCGTATTTTCAGTTGCCATACATTATGATTATTTCAAGAAAACTGTAAGAATGCAAGATGGAAAATCTATTAATCTACTGCTAACTTCTTTCATCTATTTTTAACTATTGTTAACTTGTGAGCCGGGTGGGAATCGGACCCACGACCAAAGGATTAAGAGTCCTTTGCTCTACCGCTGAGCTACCGGCCCTTCTCGCTAATCGCTCGAAGTAAACCTCTATATTCTAACAAGTTTGCTATACTAATTCTAATGCTATATTTCTTGGTCCTTCTTTTTGAATTAATTTTGCTTTTTATTCTGAGTAAAAAAGTAGTCAACTTTTTGGCCCAAATTATCTATAAATTTACCAAAAGTCACAGAGTTGTAGTGCATACTTTAGCAGTAGTATTTCTGCCCGGGACAATTATTCATGAGCTGGCCCATCTTTTATTTGCCGGAATAATGCTGGTTCCGGTAGGGGAACTGTCTGTAATGCCTGAGATTGAGGAAAAGGGGGTCAAGTTAGGCACTGTGGAAATTGGGAAAACCGACCCATTCAGAAGAATGATTATCGGAGTTGCCCCCGTACTTTTGGGGATGATTTTAATCTTTTCTCTTTTTTTGCTGGTTAAAATAGGTATTGCCCCCTGGTGGCAGGTAGCCCTGGTTCTTTATTTTCTTTTCGAAATAGGCAATACAATGTTTTCCTCAAAGAAGGATTTAGAGGGAAGCATTATTTTTGTGATTTTAGTCCTGGCGTTATTTTTAATAGCTTTTCTAGTTTTATATTTCCTAAATCCTGCATTATTACAAAATATCTGGGTTTATTTAAATAACCTTAATCTTGAATTTGCTGCCAACTTTTTCAAGCAGGCTTCTATTTACCTGTTAATTCCTGTAGCGCTGGATCTGTTAATTATTTCTCTAACCAGGTTTGCTTCTCTAATCTCAAAGTGATAAAATAGTTCGTTTATGAATATCCGGAATGTAGCAATTATCGCCCATGTTGATCACGGCAAAACTACTTTGGTAGATGCCTTACTCCGCCAATCCAATACGCAGTTAAGCAAAGAGAATAAAGAATTAAGCTTAATTATGGACTCGAATCCATTGGAGCGTGAAAGGGGTATTACGATCTTTTCAAAAAATGCTTCCGTAAATTGGAAGGGCACCAAAATTAATATTATTGATACTCCCGGCCATGCTGATTTCGGTGGCGAAGTGGAACGGGTTTTGAAAATGGCTGACGGCGTCTTGCTTTTAATTGATGCCAAAGAAGGTCCGATGCCCCAAACCCGGTTTGTGCTTAAAAAAGCCCTGGAGATGAAGCATAAAATTGTGGTCGTTATAAATAAAATAGATAAGCCTGATGCCCGGATTGATTATGTTATTAATAAAACTTTTGATCTTTTTTTAGAGCTCGGGGCGGATGAGGAAACTGCTTTTTTCCCGACGATTTATTCTTCCGGAAAGCAGGGCAAAGCTGGATTTAAAGAAGACTTATCCAAAATGACAGACATCTCGCCCGTATTTGATGCTATTTTAGAGCATATCCCGGCACCTTTAGATGATGCCACTAAGCCCTTGCAGGTTTTAATTACTAATACTATCTATGATAATTTTAAGGGCAGGATTGCCACAGGCCGGGTTTATAGCGGGATTTTAAAGGCAGGGCAGGAAGTAGCGCATATTACAAGAGACGGACAGATTAAAAAATTCCGGCTGACTTCTTTGATGGGTTTTGAAGGCTTAGACAGAATAGATATTACCCAAGCGCATGCCGGTGATATCGTAGCTTTGTCCGGCATCCCGGATATTACTATTGGTGAAACTATTGCAGACCCGGTAACCCCTATTGCTTTGCCTGTTTTGGACATTGAGGAATCAACTGTCCGGATGAATTTTGGGGTTAATTCTTCTCCTCTTGCCGGCCTGGAAGGTAAATTTAAAA
Source organism: Candidatus Daviesbacteria bacterium (assembly GCA_016183265.1). Classification (GTDB taxonomy): domain Bacteria; phylum Patescibacteriota; class Microgenomatia; order Daviesbacterales; family UBA10151; genus UBA10151. The sequence goes on from JACPEX010000004.1 coordinate 17,055, forward strand.
CAGCCAGGCAAATCAGGGAAAGGTTATACAAGGCAGCTGAGGCTGATGTAGCCTTAAGGGTAGAAGATGGGCCTTCGGGTGACCAAATAGTCAGCGGCAGGGGAGAACTTCATTTAGCCATTTTAATTGAACGGTTAAGAAGAGAAGGTTATGAATTCCAAGTTGGAAAACCCCAGGTGATTGAAAAAGTAATAAATGGCAAGCTAATGACCCCGTATGAAAAGGTGGCTATTGAAGTGCCGGAAGAAATGTCAGGGACTGTCATGCAGAAGATGGGTTTGCGGCACGGCGAGCTTTTGGATATGAATAC
>JACPEX010000028.1 GCA_016183265.1 Candidatus Daviesbacteria bacterium
ACCCCGGTAAGCCGGCATATCATGCATGAAAATTGCATCTTTTTTGGCATATTGCATTAGCCCTTTATTAACTTGGTACGGTTTAAATATTTTTAGTCTTTTTGTTTTTTCGCTTTCTGCGCCCATACTAACCCAGGTATCCGTATACACTATATCGGCATTTTTTACAGCTTCTGCCGGATCATCTGTTTCAACAATCCTTTTGGCTTTTTGAACAATTTCTTTGTTCATCCAAAATCCTTTAGGGGAAGCACACCTAAAATTCATCCCAAAAAGGCTGCAACCTAACGCCAGCGAATGAGTCACATTATTATCCCCGTCCCCTACGTAAGCTAAAGTTAACCCCTCTAATTTGCCCTTAACTTCCAGGATGGTTAAGAAATCTGCTAATGCCTGACAGGGATGCTCCAGATCAGATAACGCATTAATAACCGACACGCTTGAGGCTGCTGCCAACTCTGTTAAGCTGCTGTGGCTAAACACCCGGGCCACGATTAGATCTGCCATGGAAGAAACTACTTTACCAATATCAGATGCCGGCTCCCTGGTACCTAAACCAAACTCCTGCGGGTTAAAATAAACAGAATGCCCGCCCAACTGATTCATGGCCACATCAAAACTGAGTTTAGTCCGCAAAGAAGGCTTTTCAAAAAGCAAAACCATAGTCTTGCCTTTTAGCAAATTGCTACTTCTGTTTTTGCGCTTTTTGGCAAGTATCAGAACCTGTTTTAATTCTTTAGCTGTTAAGTCGGCAATTGACAAAAAATTCATAAATCTTCTGCTTTGATTGTTTTATATGCTTTCCTGAAAGACATCCCTTTTTTAACCAGGTTTAATGCCCGCTCTGTCGCATACATCTCTTCTGTCAGGCTTGCTTCCAAAGCTATTTTGTCAGGAATTAAATTATTCAACAGGATGTTTGTCACCTTGACACTGTTTAATGTAATCTCCAAACTTTCCAGTAAAGGCTTTTTGGTATCCTGCAGATCCCGGTTATAGCCTGATATTAAATTACCGGACATTGAAACTATCTGGGTATAATTTCCTAAGACCACATGTACTTTGCTCCTCAGAAGCTCTGCCAAATCCAGATTTTTCTTTTGGGGCATAATGCTTGAGCCGGTCCTGACACTGGAAGATGTCTTGAAGTACTGGAATTCTGTTGTAGTAAAAAGCATCACATCTGAGGCAAATTTATTTATTGTTTGCAGGATATTTACCAGACTGGCTAAAATAACCGCTTCGATTTTTCCTTTAGAATTTTGACAATATAAAGGGTTATTTTGCACCCTGGCAAAGCCGAGAAGTTTGGCAGTATAAATTCTATCTAATTTCAAAGGTACGCCGTACCCGGCCGCTGACCCGAGCGGCGATTGGTTGTTAATATCTGCCGCATTTTTTAAAGTTTTTTTGTCGTCCTGCAAAGATTCAATAAAGCCGCCTGACCAAATTGCAATCGAGGAAGGCATGGCTTTTTGCATATGGGTAAAACCCGGCATTTTGATAGAACCGTATTTTTTAAAAAATTTGGTAAAACTGCCTATTAAAATATCCAGCTCTTTTTCTATGCTTTCTAATTGGTCTTTACAATAAAGCCTGACTGCAGTCAGTATTTGATCGTTTCTTGACCGGCCGGTATGAATTTTCCCCCCTACCTCACCATATTTTCCGGTTAGATAATCTTCAATCTTGGTATGCATATCCTCATCTCCCATCTCCATATTAAATTTTCCCTGTTTGTAGAGTTGCAAAATTTTTGTTAAACCGGCTAAAAGCTGGCTTAATTCCTCTTTGGAGAGAATACCTATTCTATGCAGCATTTTGGCATGGGCTATGGAGCCTAAACAATCATATTTAATTAATCTTTGATCCAACAGCAGATCCCCGCCTGTTTCAAAGGCTTCCACTTCCGGATTTAACTTACTCCCGTCTTTCTGCCAAAGTTTTTTCATAAATTTTTTCTTAAACAAATTGCATTTTTCATTTCCCTGTACCCGTATTTCTTATAAAAGAAGAGTACTTTTAAGTTTATTTTGTCTACCCATAGACAAACCCTTTCCGCTCCAACTATCTTTAAAGCTTGCTCTACTTTTTTTAATAATAAGGATCCAATTCCCATGTTTTGAAAAGCGGGATGGACAGCTAGATGATGAATCCAGGCTCTTCTACCATTAAAAATTCCGAAAACAGTGCCTATAATTTTCATCCCATCACAAACAACAAAATTCGTCATTGGGTTAAGAGTTATCATCTTTTTGACCTCTTCTTCTTCAGTCTTATGATCGGCTATCTTTAATCCTACCTCTTTCCAGAGGGTATATATTTCATCAAAATCTTTAATCATCATTATTCTAATTTTCATAAGCAAAGCTTTCCTTTTTCTTTCGAAAAACGTAAAAAAATCCCCTCTCTGATTTTAACCCTCATGGTTAAAATCAAGGACGGGACTTCCGTGGTGCCACCTTGCATTATACTCATTTTTGATTTTACAGTTTTCTCTGTAGAGCATTTAGGCTCTCAGCCTCCCGGATCGCGACTCCAGTGCTGACGCATTTACCTGCAGATTATATCACAGCTCAATGTCTTTTGCCTTTAATCTGATTTGCCAGTTTCATCTGTAAAGAGTAGACCTCAATAAAACCTGCTGAAGCATTAACATTATATTTATACCCTTCCGCATTGTTGAATGAGGCATAATCAAGCGCGTTCGGTGACTTGATAGAGATTACAGTTGTATTACCCTTAAATAATCTGATAACCACTTCTCCAGCTACTTTTTCATTGACCTTATCATTGAAAGCATTAATTGCCTCCATCGAAGGGTCAAGCCACAAAGCTCCATAACATAAATAACCCCATTTAATATCCATCTCTGCTTTTAGCCCGTTTAAAGCCCTGGTAGAAACATATTTTTCCAAATTCTTATGGGCTTCGATAATCACATGGGCGCCGGGATGTTCGTAAACTCCCCTGTTTTTAAGCCCTACCAACCTATCTTCTAAAAGCTGTACCGTACCAACGCCGTGCTTACCTGCAAGCTTGTTGAGATCCATAATTAATTTAGCAAGCTTCATTTTTTTACCGTTTAAAGCAACCGGTATACCGCTTTCAAACTGCAGTTTTACCAGTTCCGGCTTATTAGGCGCATCTTTAGGTAAAGCATAGGTAGTCAGAAACTTTTCTTCAGGCGCGATTAAACCGGGATCCGTTATCTCCCCACCTTCCCAGGTAATCCCCCACATATTGTCATCATCAGAATAAGGCACGTCTACTGAAGCAGGAATTGGGATTTTATTAACCTCTGCATACTTAATCTCTTCGTTCCGGTCCATCGCCCACTCTCTGACCGGCGCAATGATTTTCATTTTCGGGTCATGAGTTAAAATATACCCTTCAATCCTGACCTGGTCATTTCCTTTTCCCGTACAACCATGGACAATAGCATCGCAACCGTATTTTTTAGCAATTTTAACCGCATTTTTTGCCAAAACCGCCCTGCCAATTGGGGTAGAAAGATGATAATCACCCTGATAAGAAGCATTTGCTTTAATGCCTTTTGCTAAATATTCATCAGCAAATTCGTCCTTTAGATCCAAAACAACTGCCTCAACAGCCCCAAATTTTAAAGCTTTCTTCCTGATGATTTCCAGGTTATCATGCTGTTGGCCAATGTCTGCTGTCAGCGTCACAACCTGGCAATTATATTGGTCCTGGATCCATTTCAACATTACTGAAGTGTCTAAACCACCGGAATAAAGAAGTAAAACTTTTTTAACCTCGCCTATCTTGGCTTCATAAGATGCAACTTTGATATAATCTGTGCTGCTTTGCATAAATTATTGCCAGTTTAGTCATATTAGGTTAAGATGTCAATATGGCAAAAAAGAAAAATGGTTATGCATTTCATAAAGAACTTATCGGTCAATTGTTCACCTTATCAACTTCTGCTTTTGGTTTAGCTGCTGCTTTAGCTTGGAATGAAACCATCCAGCAAATAGTCAAAGACTTTATTGAGCCTTCCCTGCCCGGTTCAGGCATCTTATCCAGGCTTATTTATGCCCTTTTAGTTACATTACTGGCTGTCATTATCACCTTCCAACTCTCCCGCCTGGCCTCCAGATGGGGAATTAAAAAATGAAACAAAAAGGCCTGGCTCCAATCCTAATTGTTATTTTAATAGCAATTCTAGCTGTAGGCGGGTATTTAATTTACAAACAGTTTTCATCTAATGCCGGTCAAACTATTAATCCTGCTTGCTATTACGAGAAGGTTATCTGTAAAAAAGCTCCCTGTAATCCAATTCTGCGCTGCGAAAAACCGTTACCTACGCCTGTTTTTTTAGCCAGGGATAATTTGGCCCAGCAATTTAAAGTATCCCCAATTGAAATTGTTGTTGTGTTATTTGAGGAAATAGAATGGAACGACGGAAGTTTAGGCTGCTCCAAAGCAGGCATGTTCTATACGCAAGCAATTGTCCCAGGATATAAGGCAATATTTGAATTTAAACAAAAACAATATGAGTATCACACTGATAAAAATGCTCAATTTGTAGTGTGCCAACCAGTTACTCCTTAATCTTTCCGTCCTCCACCCTCAAAATTCTTGCTGAATCTAAAAAGTCTTTGGGAATATTTTCCAGCTCCACTGTGGCAATAATGGTCTGTTGTTTACTGACAATTTCTACTACATGGGCCCGGTGATCAGCATCCAGCTCAGAGAAAACATCATCCAATAACAGTATTGGTCTTTGACCCAATATTTTAGCCATGTATTCTAGTTGTAAAAGTTTAAAAGCCAAAGTGGCAGTCCTTTGTTCACCACGAGAACCATAATGGGCCAAATTTTTATCCTCTAAGAAAATGGCATAATCATCCCGATGCGGCCCAATTAAAGTAGCGGCAGCTGCGATCTCTTTGCCATTTTTTTCTGCTAATTTTTCCATAGTTACCTCGCTTGGCTGATATTGAAATTTAAAGTTTCCCAATGGCCCCGCCGCGGCGAGATTAATGAATTCAAAAAATTCTTTACGCTTTCCGCTTACCGCTTCCCCCTCTCTTATCAACCCATCAGTCCAATAATTTAACTCATCTTTTTTACCCTCCCCTTCCCTAATTCTTTTTAAAACCCTATTTCTGGCTGTTAAAAATTGCTCATAAGCAGTTAAGGCCTTTTTATAACTTGGATCGATTTGGGCTAAACTTAAATCCAAATGCCACCTCCTTAAACTGGGAGAACCAGTTACCATATTAATATCAGATGGGTAAAAAATGACTGCCGGCAGATTACCAATAAAATCCGTTACCTTTCTTGCGATCCCGTTTACCATTACCTTTTTTTTGAAATTAACTTCTTTTGTTGGCCGGTTGATGATGACCAGAAGTTCCGTATTATCATCCACAAACCCCTCAACTTTCAAAAATTCCCGGCCGGTTTCTATCAACTCATCTTCTGTTTGCGCCCGCAAAGATTTGGTAGTAGAAAGCAAGTAGATTGCCTCCAAAAGATTGGATTTGCCGGCTGCATTATTGCCCACTAAAATAGTCGGGCGGTGGTCGAAATTAAGCTCTAGATTAGAGTAATTCCTAAAATTTGTTAAGTATATTTTCTTGAGAAACACCCTTATTTCCCTTCCCAGTGTCCCAATCCTAAAAATTCCCTGACCCTGAAAGACAAATGTTCTTTTTTAAAAAATAGGCTCGGTTTTAATCCAAACAGCCCAATTATAATCACAATTACTCCCAATCCAATAAAGATCGGTCCGGTGCCAAAAAGGTCGGCCAAAACACCTGTTGCCAAAACCGGAATTAGAGCTAAGGCTGACATTGACACCCCTAAAACAGAGAAAACCTTACCCCGATCTTTTCCCGGAGTATTTTCCTGTAAAGCTGTCTGTGAAGGCACCAGAATTGAAACTAGAGCCATTCCCAGTAAGAATGACCCTACCAGCAGAACCTTAGAAAGGGATGGCTGATAAAGAAATGGCACTGGCCTGGCATGCCGGAAATATTGAATAGCCGGAGAGATTAAAGGGGCAATACCGACCAAAAATGCCAACAATCCCGCAAAAAGAATGCCTTTGGCAACCAACCTTCTTCTGACCAATTTACCCCCAAACTTACCTAAGATTATTCCCCCTAAAACAATTCCCAATCCAAAGGGAATGGCTAAAACATATGAGGCATCGGCGGCTTTAATTTGTAAAGTCTTTTCTAAAAATCCCGGCACTAACACTGCCATAATACCGGTTGCCATCTGTACTCCGGCCAAAATCATAATCGAGGATAAAACCGTCAACTTCCCTTTAATTAAATTAATGGTATCACGTATTTCCGATATGCCAATGGCTTTAATGTCTGAATAATGCCTGGTGGAGATGGCCAATAGTAACCTTTTACCCTGCGCATCGGGAGCAGTTTTTATTGAAGGAAACATTAAAGATAATAAAAACGCGACCCCCAAAATTACTCCTCCTAAACCAAAGATAAAGTCAATGCCGAAATGGGTAATAAGCGGGCCTGCCAAGCCAAAGCCTACCAGGAAGGTAGAATATAACGTGGCTGAAAATATAGAATTGGCAGTCAGCAGTTGGTTTTTTTTGACCACCATCGGAACAGCAGAGGCTTCGGCCGGGGAATAAAATTGGGCCAAAGTATTGACTAAAAAGGCAATGAGTAAAATAAGCGGGAAACTTTCCTTAAAAAAAATCAGGCTGAAAAACAGCAGACAAAGAAATAAATCAATCAGCATGATGATTTTGCGCCGGTCAATCAGATCTACCAATACTCCGGTAAATAGGCCGAATATGACTGCCGGCAAAAAAATTGCAAAAATCAGCGCGGAAACAGCAGTACTAGAACCTGTTAATTGAAAAACCCAGGAGATAATTAAGGCAAAATTTAAAACATTTAAGGATAATTGAACTAAAATTTGATTTACCCAAAGATTTAAAAACCCGGGATTGGCAACTACCGAGGTAAACGTAGATTTCTCATTCATAATAGACACTCGATATTATACTCATGTTTGGCAACTGGGACAAAAATATGTTCCGCGGCCGCCGATCGTAATTTTTTTTACCTTGCCTTCACACCCGGGGCAAGGATAACCATCTTTGCCATAAACCTTGGCATAATCCAAAAAATAGCCCTTACGGCCTTCCGGGTCGACAAAATGTACCCTGGTTGAACCACCATACTTAATCCCTGCTTGGAGCGATTTAACCACTCCCCGATGTAAACTCTTAAATTCTTGATCAGTTAAATCAGCTACTTTTCTGCGGGGATCTATTTTTGCTACAAAACAAGCCTCATTTGCATAAATATTCCCT
>JACPEX010000029.1 GCA_016183265.1 Candidatus Daviesbacteria bacterium
AGGCATTTTTGCCTTTTTTGAGCAATGGTTTTTGTTTTTGCGGACCCAAAGGGAAAAATTGGATTAAATTAGCTTCATAAGGGGACGCCTTTTGAAACTAGCAAGAGCTTCTTGAAAAATACTTTAAATTCAAGCACAATATAAAGATGGAGATTGTTTTAAAGCCGGAGATTTTGGGATATTTTAAAAACTTCCCTATCACCAACACTTTATTAGTAAGTTGGATAACAATGTTTGTGCTTGTGATAGTTTCCTTTCTGGCTACCCGAAAAGTCCGATTAATCCCATCCGGCTTGCAGAATTTATTTGAGATAGTCATTGATTTTGCCTATACCACAGTTGCTGATTTGGCAGGAGATAAAAAAGCTAAAGTTTTCTTTCCGATTGTTACCACATTTTTTTTGTTTATATTATTTTCAAACTGGATAGGTCTTCTACCAGGTTTTGCCACTATTACTTATCATAAAGAACCTTTGCTCCGTTCCATGAATTCTGATTTGAATATGACTTTGGCTTTGGCTTTAATTTCTGCTGTTTTGACACATATTTTTGCGCTAAGGTACTTAGGGATCTTGGGTTACTTAAGTAAGTGGTTTACGCTAAACCCGATATTTTTATTTGTGGGACTTTTGGAACTAGTGGGAGAATTTACCAAAATAGTCTCGCTATCTTTTAGGCTTTTTGGTAATATATTTGCAGGCGAGGTGGTGCTGGCAACTATTTCTTCAATTTTTGCCTTTATCATACCTCTCCCTTTTTATTTTTTAGAAATTATTGTAGGATTTGTACAGGCTGCTGTTTTTATGATGTTGACACTGGTTTTTATGGTGTTGCTGTCGGAAAAACATGCAGAGCAGCATTAAAAGAAAGGAGTAAAAAATGGAGAACCTGGTAGCTGGTTTAGCTATTGGACTTGGGGCAATAGGGCCCGGTATTGGCATTGGTTTGATTGGCATGAAAGCAGTTGAGGCCATCGGCAGAAATCCTGATGCCCAGGGTAAAATTTTACCGGCCATGCTTTTGGGTATGGCTTTTGCTGAAGCTATTGCAATTTATGCTTTAGTTATAGCATTTGTTAAATAATGGAAATTTTAAAACAGTTCGGGATAAATCCTATTTTACTGCTTGCGCAGGTAGTCAATTTTGCCCTGCTCCTTTTTATTTTAAAAAGGTTTCTTTATAAACCTATTTTAAAGGTGTTGGAGGAACGTAAGAAGAAAATAGAAGACAGTTTGAAAAATGCCGAAGAAATTGAAAAAAAACTTTTAGAAACCGATGAGAAGATAGGTAAAATGATGGGTAAAGCTTCGGATGATATACAACAGATGATGGATGAGGTAAAAAAAGAAAGAGCCATGCATCTTGAGGAAACAAAAGTTTTGGCTGGCAAAATGCATGATGACATAATCCAAAAAGCCAATGAAGAAGCTAAAGTTAATGCTGTTAAATTAGAGCAGGCTGTTATGGCAAAGGTGGCAGATATAGTAGCCTTGGGTATGGAGAAAGTTACAGGTAAATTGTTAAGCGCAAAAGACAAAAAGGATATTATAGAGAAAGAGGTCAGGAATCTTTCATGAAAAAATCTAAATTAATACAAAAAACAGTGAATAAGTTAGTAGATGCCAGTTTTAAAGATGGCAGGATGTTAGAAATCCAGGTGTTTAGGTCTATTAAGGTTTTGAAGTCTTTGCCAAGCGCAGAAGCAATTCAAGCCTTATCAGAATATTTGAAAGCTTTAAAAAGAAAAGAGCGGGAACATACCATGTGTATTGAAACGGTTATCCCTCTTTCCCCTACCCAGATTAGTAAAGCCAAAAAAATTGTGGAAAGAAAATATCTGATTACCAAAGTTTTAGTCAGCATTAATCCGGATATTTTAGGAGGGTTTAAATTAAGGATCGGTGACCAGATTTGGGATGAATCGGTCTTAGGCAAAATTAATCAAGTAAAGGAGGCAATAACTAGGTAAATTCAAAGCACAAAATCCTAAATTCGAAACAAATACAAATTACCAAAATTCAAAATACAAAACAGTTTTGGACATTTGCAACTTGTATTTTGAAAATTGTTTCGGATTTCGATATTAGAATTTCGAATTTAAAGAAATTATGGCTGATCTAATTGCGAATATAGAAAATCAGATTAAAGGATTGAAATTGAAAGCCCAGAAGCAGAACACGGGTGTTGTGACTGAAATTGGTGACGGGGTGGCCAGAGTTGAAGGCTTGTCTGATGTTAAATATTCAGAATTAATTGATTTTGGCCAGGGAGTGACTGGTTTGGCTTTGAATCTGGAACAATACAATGTCGGGGCAGTTATTTTTGGGGATTTTACCAAAGTTAAAGAGGGTGATTTGGTTAAAACTACCGGAAAAATTCTGCAGGTGCCGGCGGGTGAAGCTTTAATAGGCCGGGTGGTTGATGGGTTGGGCGCTCCGATTGACGGCAAAGGCGAAGTTAAAACAAAGATAAGTTATCCGGTGGAAAAGATTGCTCCGGGAGTCATTACCAGGCAAGGTGTTAATACTCCTTTGCAGACCGGCATTAAAGCCATTGATGCCATGATCCCGATCGGCCGGGGCCAGCGGGAGTTGATTATCGGTGACAGAAATACCGGCAAAACTACTATTGCGGTTGATACTATTATTAATCAAAAAGACGTCATTTGCATCTATGTGGCAATCGGGCAAAAAACCTCCAAAGTGGCCCAGCTGGTGGCAAAGCTGGAAAGCTTAGGGGCTATGGAACATACCATCGTGGTTTCTGCCGCTGCTTCTGATTCAGCCACCATGCAGTATCTGGCTCCCTACTCCGGCTCTGCCATGGGCGAGTATTTTATGGACCAGGGTAAAGATGTTTTGGTGGTTTATGATGATTTATCCAAACACGCCCAATCCTACAGGCAGGTATCATTGCTTTTAAGAAGGCCCTCGGGACGGGAAGCTTACCCCGGGGATGTGTTTTACCTTCATTCCCGGCTTTTGGAACGGGCCGTTAAACTGAACAAAGATTATGGCGGAGGTTCGCTGACAGCTTTACCAATTATTGAAACCCAGGCCGGTGATGTATCTGCTTATATCCCCACCAATGTGATTTCCATTACTGATGGTCAGATTTATTTGGAATCCGATCTGTTTTTTGCCGGAGTCAGGCCGGCAGTTAATGTGGGCTTGTCTGTTTCCAGGGTAGGCGGGGCTGCCCAAACCAAAGCCATGAAAACAGTGGCCGGAAAATTACGTTTGGATTTGGCTCAATTCAGGGCTTTGCAATCCTTTGCCCAATTTGCCGCTGATTTGGATCCGGCTACAAAGTCTCAAATTGAAAGAGGGAAAAGGATGACGGAGATTTTAAAACAGCCTCCATTCTCTCCTGTTCCTTTGGCAGAACAAGTGATTTCACTTTGGGCTGTCACTAATGGATATTTGGATGAAATAGAAGTAGAAAAAGCGCGGGAATTTGAGGAAAAATATCTAGCCCACTTGAAACTTAAAGAGAAAAAGTTAATGAGTGAAATTGCAGATAAAAAAGAACTTGACGGGAACATGGTTAAGATACTGGAAAAGACCACCAAGGAGTTTCTAAAAATTTATGGCAAACACTAGAGAACTAAGACGCAGGATAAAGTCGGTCAAGAATACTGCCCAAATTACCAAGGCCATGCAGATGGTGGCAGCCACTAAGATGAGAAAAGCCCAAAACCAGGCTGTCAACGGCCGGCCGTATAGTTTAAATTTAAGCCGGTCTTTAAAAAGGCTTCTTCCCCTGGTACAGCTTGAGTCCCATCAATTATTGCAATCCGGTGATGTTAAAAAGGTAGCAGTCATTATTTTATCTACGGATAAAAGCTTGTGCGGATCTTTAAACACCAACCTGTTTAGGATGCTGACACAATCCGGTTTGCTTTCACCGGAAAATAGCTTCATCACGGTTGGCAAAAAAGGCCGCAATTTTATTGCCCGCCTGGGTAAAAACCTGGTAGCAGATTTTGAAAATCTGGATACTATAACTTTCAGGCAAGCGACCCTGCTGTCTAAATTAATCATAGATGCTTTTTTGAACAAAGAAGTTGGGCAGGTTTATCTTACTTACCCCCATTTTGGTTCAGCTTTGCGCCAGGAGCCGACTAAATTAAGATTGCTGCCAATTCAGGCAGAAGATATTATAGAATATTTAAAAGAAGAAGCTGAAAAAGAGACTTCGGGAGAATATCTTTTTGAGCCAAACCCCGCCCAACTGCTTGATTATATTTTAGCGCATTATATCCAGATAAAAATTTACCAGGCTTTGCTGGAAACAAAAGCATCTGAACATTCGGCCCGGATGATTGCCATGCAAAATGCCACGGATAATGCTTTAGAGCTGGTGGATGATTTAAACCTGGCTTATAATCAGACGAGGCAGGATTCAATTACTAAAGAACTTTTGGAAATTACAACAGCATCATTGGCAATGAGCTAAATAAGTATTATGTATAAAGTATTAAGTATCAAGGGTAAATAAATGAAAAATATTGGGAAAATCGTTCAAGTCATTGGTGCTGTTGTTGATGCGGAGTTTGATCCTGGTAATCTGCCTGCAATCTATAATGCCCTGGAAATTGTTAGGGGTAAAGAAAAATTAGTTTTAGAAGTGCAGCAGCATTTGGGTGAAGGTGTAGTAAGAGCAGTATCTATGGGTACAACAGACGGGCTGCAAAGAGGAACGTTAGTTTACGATACCGGAGCGCCGATTTCCGTGCCGGTTGGTAACGAAGTTTTAGGCAGATTGTTTAATGTTTTAGGTGAGCCGATTGACCAAAAAGGTCCGGTCAAGGCAAAAAAATTCTTACCGATTCACCGGAGCGCCCCTGCTTTTGCTGAACAATCTACAGCATCCGAAGTTTTTGCAACAGGCATTAAAGTGATTGACCTGTTAGCCCCTTTTGTAAAGGGCGGTAAAGTCGGTTTGTTTGGCGGGGCCGGAGTCGGAAAAACAGTCTTAATTCAGGAATTGATCAGGAATATTGCCGCAGAGCACGGCGGTTACTCGGTTTTTGCAGGTGTAGGAGAGCGGACCCGCGAAGGCAATGATTTATACCATGAAATGATTGACTCCGGGGTGATTGATAAAACAGCCATGGTTTTCGGGCAAATGAATGAGCCTCCCGGGGCGCGTTTGCGGGTGGGTTTGTCAGGTTTAACTATGGCCGAATATTTTAGGGATGAGGCCGGGAAAGATGTGCTTTTGTTTATTGACAACATCTTTAGGTTTTCCCAAGCCGGATCTGAGGTGTCTGCCCTTTTGGGAAGGATCCCTTCGGCTGTAGGCTATCAACCAACTTTGGCAACAGAGATGGGGCAACTTCAGGAACGGATTACTTCGACTAAAAAAGGATCAATTACTTCTGTGCAGGCAGTTTATGTGCCGGCTGATGATTATACTGACCCGGCTCCGGCTACCACTTTTGCCCACCTTGATTCAACAATTGCACTGGAGCGGGCTTTGACAGAACAGGGACTTTATCCGGCTGTTGATCCCCTGGCCTCTTCTTCCCGCGTATTGACACCGGAAGTTGTAGGACAGGAACATTATGATGTGGCCGTGGCAGTCCAAAAAGTTTTGCAGAAATATAAAGACTTGCAGGATATTATTTCAATTTTAGGTATTGAGGAGTTATCTGACGAAGATAAGCAGACAGTTGCCAGGGCCAGAAAAATCCAAAGAGCGCTGACCCAACCATTTTTTGTGGGAGAGGTATTTACCGGAAGATCCGGCAAATACGTGCCGATTAAAGAAACTATCAGGCTCTTTAAAGAAATCCTGGAAGGAAAGCATGACTCAAAACCTGAACAAGCCTTCTACATGATCGGCGGATTGGTATAGTAAATCATCTATGTATAATGATAGTGAGGGGAGAATTATTAAGTTTGATGCAGCTAAAGAAAGGCTCAAGAGATCAAAGGGTAAAGATGTAAAAGAGTGTCCTCTAGGGAGAAAAGCTTTCGACGGGTTAAGTGATGATGCTGTAAAACGCCTGGAGGAATATTATTTAAGAGCAGGTACTAAAGAACAAATAGATGATATAGAACAACTTGTACAAGAAGGCTATCCTTATAGATTAGATTTGGAGGTTTTTGATCCTAAGAAAGGTAGCGATTCATTACTCCCAATGGATGTGCAAATGGAACTTAGGGCTTTAGCTTTTAGGAATATGGCTAATCGTGATTCAGGGAGAGGAGAATTAGTCAAACTTGAGGCAGCAAAATTAATGGACAAGGCAGAAGAATTTAGAAATTCAACACCTGGTGTTAAATAGATTCCAACCTCGGGATTATTCTAAAATTAAATGTTTGATATTTGCTAACTCTCTTTGATATTCAGCTTGATTAAAAACAAATTCTTTATATTTTTCCGGACTTTTAAAAAAATTTAAGATAAATTCCGGTTTAACAAAAGGAAAATCAGTAGAGTTTATACCTAAGTAGGTAGCAAAGGAGGACCAATGATAGTCTATTAATTTTTCTATAGTAATTATATATGCAGTTGCAGGGTTAAGATGAATATATCTTGAAACATGAAGGAGTTGTTCATCAGTTTCTATTCTGACTGCTTTAAAAGCTGATTGAAACAATGGCCCTGATCTTTCTTTTTTAATATTAAAGTATTTAGCATATCCATTTTGGACATTGCTTATAAAACTTTTAATCCCCTTTTCTGAAATTTGTTTTAGTAATAAATGAAAATGGTTCGGCATTAAACAAAAAGCTAAAATTTCAACCTGGAGATTATTTTCTTTTTTGAGATTTTCCAGGATCCGACCCTTTTCTTCTAAAGGTAATTTCAAAAAACGGGAAAAACTTGTTGGAGTGTTGGTAAAACGATAATAATCAAGCAGTTGAATAAATCTGGAATAGTTGTAGGTATGATGATAAATAGGCAGACCAGCTACCCCCCGGTTGAAAACATGATAGATCTCCTCATTTGCAAAAACAGTTTTTCTGTAGGGCATTATTGGTAGTATACAAGCGCTATTTGCTATTTTGCAATAATGAATCCTGAGGTTGGAAGCTAAACAACCCCGGGTGTTAGTAAATCGGGGGTTCCATTCAGGTATAATTTTACTGACCCGATTAACTTATTTATATCCAAATTCGGTGTTGGTATGAAATCCACAAGTTGGGGAATCATTATTGGCGGTTCATTTCCGTGGGTTAAGCCTATTATCGGTATTTTATTTAAATCGGGCTTTTGAATAAGTTTTTCAAGTATTTGTCCATCATGATCAAAAAAATCTATTACAAGTAAGTCAGGACGGTAAGCTTCTGCTTTTAGAATTAAACCTTCACCTGTTGTAGTTGTTTCTACATGAAGACCTTTATCTGTGAGGATGTCACGAATCAACCCCGAAATTCCCGGTTCATCCGCCGCAACTAATACCCGTTTTTCTTGTTCTGGAGGCATAGTATATAGGACAGGATGGATAAATTTTAACAGAAATTTTGCAGAAAGCAATAGTATTTTTTGGGTTATTAGACGAATTACTTTTTTAGAGTACTGCGTACAGAGTATATATTTGCCGCTGTGTTAATACCCCATCCGATAACTGCGCAAACAGCTGCGCTTATAAATGCTTCTCTCCTGCCAGCCATAGCTCCAAAAGCTCCACCAGATATCCCAAACGATATAGCCGTCAAAATAGGTTCTGTTATGGCAGCAAGATAGGCACGTCTTATTTTTCCTTCGCTTGCCAACCCCTCTGCTCTAAAATTGGATCTTAATCCCAGTGTGAATCCAAGGATAAGGGTACTGGTTCCGACTGCAAGCTCGGCATTCATTTCTGGGCGTTCTTTAAAAATATTAGGAAATACATTAGGAATTCCGGCAGCGGTTAGTCCCGTTCCTAAACTGAATATAAATTCTAAAGATGTAGGAAATAATCTTTCGCGCATGGGCGTATTTTAGCACAACAGGAAGGAGGAAACAAATATTATGGGTTTTACTTAGATTTTATGCCAGGTTTTTCTGCTGCAGGAGTTTTACTTTGATCCAGCTTCTCTGCAGAATCAAACACCTCATTGATGCTTATATGCTCCGGATCAATTTGATTATTAAAAACCGTTTGAGAGTCAATAGATTTTCCTAGTTTTTCAGGCATAAAATGAGTAAATTCTAGATATTGAATTTAGATTTTATCATACCAAAACGGTAAAAAAATTATTAGTGCGGATATTGCCAGGGGTTAACAAGGCCTTTTTTTGGTGAATTGTGGTAATAAATAGGCAACTCTGAGTTTAGGTATAATTCCAGCAATTTTTGTTTGTTGGTAAAGTCAACAAGTTGAATGTGGCGGAGAATATTTTGAGCAAAGTATTGCGGTTCAGTTGGGGATAAAAGTTTGGCATAAAAATCCGATAGCTTAAATGAATTAGGCGCTATCAAGGCATTTTTCATCAGAATGATAAATTTACGTATTACATCCTGCGCCAGATAACAAACAGTTCCCCAATGGAATTTATAACCCATGGTATATTCTGCTGTATTGATAGATTGATCAGCAAAAAGCAATAATGCCATTGCTCCGTAAGAAAGTACAGCAGCTTGGCGATCAAGCGATAAAAGATTACCGGTGTTTTGTTTGAGTGTAGAAAAATTTTTCGGATCAAATTGCCCGTCAAAATCTTTTTCCAGTAGTTTGAATAAATCTGCCATGTCTGTTTCGGCCATTGCTACCCAATCTGTTTGAGACAGTTTTTGAGGTGTAGGCAGCATTCCCAGGGTCTCTTTAATTAAAGCTGTTCCAAAAATCATTGCCTCTGTAGCTCTGATTCCGGGATGCGGCGAAGAGAGATCACTTAAAATTTTATCCGAGAAATAGATACTAGGATTTTTTTCACCAAGATTCCAATAAACCGGATAGTCTTCAATCAGAGGGTAATATCTTTGTAAAATGACTGATTCCGGAATGCCGGTAAGTTTCAGGCCAAGAAAGAGCATATTAGTCGGGGGCTTATCGTTTTTTTGCTTTTCTCTGATTTGATCCAGGGAGGTAAAGCAGATGCGATCAAAGTTGGGTAGCCTTTCAAAGTAAGGAGAGTTGCTTAAGATGGGATATGTTTCAATCAGAGCACGCATACTTAGGTCGGTAACTCTTTTTACTAACGACTCGCCTCTGAGTATTTCCGGCGGGACAAATCTAAATTTTGCTTCCGGGCGCTGGATCATATTAAATTAGGCAGGAATGTTAACAAATGAGCTGTTTAAGTTCAGATAATAAGAATCTATTTCTAAGTCAGGGTATTGGTTTTTAATTTTATTGGCAGCATTTTTTAAGTCTTCTGCATGCTTTTGGATTGTTCCTGCTTCCCCGTATGCTCCGCAGTCTTCATGATTTATTAAAACAACTTTTTTAATATTATGCAGCCTTTTGGAAATTTCAACTTGTTTTAAAACAGCAGTCACATCAAACACTCCCCCGGCAATGGCTACCCTGTCAAAAGTTTTTGGAGGGAAATTTTCCGAAATCCAATCATTAATATACTCCTGGAACCTAAAATCTATACAGGTGACAATAACTGCTTTGCAACCATGATCTGACATATTTTAAAATACTACACTATTTTGTATTTTTTGACCAGATTTGCTATACTACCCTCTTAATTATTCGATCCACTTGGGGTCGGATTTTTTTAAAAGAAAAATGAAATACGAAGTATATATTGGTTTTAATCCAGACAGAGTGGCAGAATATTTTAAAGGAAGAAATTGGCCGGTAATTACCATTCCAAGGCAAGAAATTACTTTAGTGAACGTCGATAAAGATGCTTCTCTTGAATGCGGAGATGGCCGTTTTGACAATTTTGAAAAAAGGAAATTGCACGGTATTCGTATCTTAGGAGGAATTAATGCAATTATGGCTATTTTAACAGGTGGAGATGAAGTTGGTTTGGAAAAGGCTACCGAATTAATCAAAAAATTCGGTGTTACTCCTGGTACCCATAGCGCTGATCATGGAGGATGTGGTTATGCGGATCTATGGATGGCAGGTGAGCTTAAATCCGCTATTTATCCTTATAAACTTCATGATGTAGATCGTGGTGGTCTCAGAATTGGGCAATGGTTAAGAAGGGAAATGAAGAGATTGGGTGGGGCGCATATTAGATTAAATGGAAATCATATGGAAGAAGGTGTCAGATTAAATCCATTTAGGGGTCTCACTGAGAAAGCAGAAGATGGATTAAGATTTAGAACAGATGATTGGTTTATGGCAGATTTAGGAGTTCCTGATGAAGTTAGATGGTTCAAGCTTGCTGAGGTAATTGAAAAACTTAAACCAGAGGCTGCAAAGTTAGAGGTTATTGTTCCCTAATCCCTCTTTCTATATAATATCATCATGACTCAGTTGCATTTAAAAATTGTTACACCGGAAAAATTGTTGGTTGACGAAGAAGTATCCCAGGTTAATGTTTCAACCGAACAGGGAGAACTCGGCATACTTCCCCACCATGCCAATTTAATGGCCCGTCTTACGCCGGGTGAACTTATTATTAAAAGAAATGGCAAAGTAGAATCCTTGGCAGTTGGGGACGGGTTTTTGCAGGTTACAAATAACACTTTAACCATCATGACTGACCTGGCAACTTATGCTGTAGATATAGATGAAAGGGCGGTGGAAGAAGCTAAAAAACGGGCAGAAACTGCATTATCCCAAACTTTGTCTGATGAAGAATATGCAGAAACTTTAGCCAATTTGGAAAAATCTTTGGCCCAACTGCGTGTCAAACGCCGCCACAAAGTCCGGTAATTCATCTATATAACTGGCTGTGGGTGCCGAGGAGTTCGAAGATAACCGAATCTTTTTCTTCTGAATAAATGGCCCGCCAGTCACCGGTAATATTGATACTTCTGTTACCTTTGTATTTCCCTGTCAACGAATGATTATTTAATTGGGGGTGGAACTGGTTAATTATAAATAACTCAAGTCTGCCTGGACTTTTTTTCATCTGCGATTAGTTTATCCAAATAGTCTAAAGCATCATTAGGCTTTTTGAAAGAGATTACTCTGCCGGCTTTGATATCTGCTCTTGATTCTTTTAATGCTTTGATCATATATTCAGAAGGTTCTTCGGTAAGATTAAAGTTGACACTTTTAGTTCTGATAATCTGTTTTAAATAACCGTTAATTAAGCTACTTAACGAGAAGCCCAAATCTTCGGCTAGTTTCTGGGCATCCTTTTTAACTTGAGGGTTAATTTTAATATTAATCACTGCTGTGTTCATATATACTTTATGTATACCTAATTCAACCCCCTAAAAACAGCCTATGTTAAAATCACTTCATGTCAGCGATTGAATTCATTCAAAGGTTTCGTGAACAAAAAATTAGGCTCGAGGGTTTTAGACATCCGGCAGTGGTTGTTTTTGAATTTGGTGGGGGAAATTGTAATAGGGCCGGAAGCGCTTCCTGTAAAGATTTTTGCGGTGTGCCAAAAGGTAAAGAATATGATCCTACACTGGATCCTTCACTTGAGATGTTGGAAAAGCAGTTTCAAGAAATTGCTTTATTAAAGCCGGCTGTGGTAAGTATTGTGCCAAATGGTGAAGCTGTCAGGCCGGACCAGGAAGCTAATACTACTTGGGGTGATGTAGCGAAATTTTCATTAAAGCAGTCCCGGTTCTTAATGCAATATTACTCTGAAAAGTACAACTCAGATGTGATTAACCAAAATCAAGCCTTAACCAGTGCTGAGAAAATAGCAGTTGCTATTGCTTTGGGAAAAAATGCCGGCTTAAATTTATCTTTAACAACAAATGGTAACTTATTGGATAGGGATCTGTTAGTGCTTTACCGGAAAATGGGACTTGAGTGCATGAACTTATCTTATCATCCGCCCAAACCCTTTAATCCTGAGCGATATGATCCTTATATTGAACATTTAATCAAAATTGCAAACCAGGCAATAGAGGTTGGTATTATACCGACAATTACCCATGTTTTAACCAGGCAAAATGCAGGAACTTTTGTAGCTTTAGCCGATTATGTAACCGGGCAAGATATCTTCTTTGCAGTAGGGATCGCTAATGCTCCGGGCGGAGGATTTTCCGTCAATAATCCGGCTATTGAACCAACGGAAAATCAGGTGAAAATGGTTTTCAGGAGATTATTAGCCAGAAAGTTATTTGCTGACCGGCATATCCGCACTACTATTCCCTATCTTCTAATGGCTCCGTACTTACGGCATTGGATTTGCGATCAAACACCGGATTTTCTGCATGTGAGTATTGAAAAATCAGGCGAGAGGTTACAACCTCAATTAAATGTTTGCTCGGAAATAAGGTCTAAAACAACAGAAGGTTGTGATGGTTGCACTCACCAGTGTTTTTTTGAAGCACAAACAAGGGGGACTATCGGAATTTTGGAACGTAACGATTGGTGGGATACTTTTGGTAAAGCGGCCAGGCAGCGTTATACTTTCAGGCATCCAATCAGGCCAATCGTTTCCGAAAAAACAGATTTTCAAAACCCCTATCTCTGGGGATCAGTGTTGCAAGGGATTAGTAGGGTTACTGCAGGGTTGAAAGAGGACACATATTGGAAAGATACCTTTAAAAGGTCAGGCGTAGACTTTGAAACATTATTAGATGGTTTGATTAAAGATGCAACAGATTCCCAAGTTATAAATGAGTTGGTGCAAGCTGAAAAGAAAGATGCCGAAATTAAGATATGGAGACAGAATGAAGTGGAAGTAACAAAAAGAAGCCCTATTTTTACAAATTGGCATGATGCCGGTTATCTTCAAAGCAGATTTTTAAGATCTGTTTATCTTCAATTGCAGGAAAGCGGCAAATACGGTATTGCTGTGCCGTTAAAATTCAGGAATATCTTAAGGCATGAAGAACCAAATGATTTTAGAACTAGTATAGAAACTATTTTAAGGGGCAAAAGAGAAGAACAATCTAAATTTAAAGGAATTCTACAAATTATCTCTAATATTTTGTCTTACTTTATCCCTAAGGTTTTTGAGGTTAGCTTCTAATTGTTATACAATATCTAGACATGAGTAAAGAAATCCCTGAGCTGTCTATTATTATCCTAAATTATAATGTTAAAGAATTGTTGTTAAATTGCCTTGAATCTATTGTTAAAAACAAGAGAAAAGAAGATAAGCAAAGCTTGCGATCTAAAGATCTTAATTGGCAAATTATTGTAGTGGATAATGCATCTTCTGATGGGTCTACGGAAGAAGTGAGAAAAAGATATGAAGATATTGAGATATTAGAAAATAAAGAGAATTTAGGATTTGCAGGCGGAAATAATGCCGGAGTAAAGTTGGCTAAGGCTCCGGTAGTGCTTTTTCTAAATCCTGATACTGTAATTGTGGGTGATGCAATTCAAAAGACTTTGGAGGTTTTGCTTTCCAGCCCTGATTATGGGGCGATTACCTGTAAGGTGGAATTACCTGATGGCAGGTTAGATTATTCCTGCCACCGGGGTTTCCCTACCCCCTGGAATTCTTTTGCCTATTTTTCCGGCCTTTCCAAAATGTTTCCCAATTCGGCAATTTTTGCCGGATACACAGCCAGTTTTTTAAATATAAATAAATCCCATGAAATAGATTGCTTAACAGGGGCATTTTTAATGGTCCGGAAAGTGGCCGGTGACCAGATTGGCTGGTGGAATACGGACTATTTTTGGAATGGTGAAGATATTGAATTTTGCTACTCTTTAAAAGAGAAAGGCTGGAAGATTTTTTATTATCCTGAGGCAAAAATTATTCACTATAAAGGTTCGTCAGCAAAAAAAGCCAAAGCTGAAACTATTTCTCACGGGATTTCTGCCATGCGGATTTTTTACAAAAAACACTATTATAAAAAATACCCTCCCCTACTGCGCGATTTTGTCCTTGGGGGAATTAAATTACTGGAGCAGTGGAGAAAATTATGGATTTAACGGTGATTATTTTAAGCTTTAATACAAAAGATATTACGGGCAGATGCCTTAGTAGACTCAAGTCTTCAGTCGTCAGCTGTCAGACCAGGTTTAAAAACAAAATAGAAATAATTGTTTTAGATAATGGCTCAACTGACGGATCAGCAGAAATGATAAAAAGCGAATATCCTTGGGTGAAGCTGGTTGCTTCCAAAGAAAATTTAGGGTTTTCTAAAGGCAATAATCTGGTCATGAAGAAGGTGAAAACCCCGCTGATACTTTTGTTAAATTCTGATGTATATTTGGAGGAAGAAAGTTTGTACAAAGCTTTAGCTTATTTTAGGGTTAATTTAAATTGTGATGTTTTGGGTCCCCGGTTAAATTATGCTAATGGTAAGCTGCAGCCAAGCGCCGGCCCTTTACCCAATTTTTTCAATATTATTTTGTGGATTTTTGGGTTAAAAGGTTTTCATCCTCAATCTAAGGGTTATTTTTCCAAAGCCCATCAAGTTGGTTGGATTATGGGGGCTTTTTTTATGTTGAAGAAAAAAGTTTATGAAAATACCGGCGGTTTTGATGAAAAGTTATTTATGCATATGGAAGAAATTGAATGGTGCAAAAGGATTAAAGATAAAGGTTTTAAAATTTGGTATGCCCCACAGTTTGCGGTTGTGCATCTTCATGGGGCTTCGACTAATTTTGATTTAGGGCCCAGCTTTTTTAATGAATTAAAAGGAATTAAATATTATCTTTTAAAGCATTTTAGGTCCTTATATATTCCAACTAAAATGTTTTTAATAATTGGGTTAATATTTAGGGTAATAGCTTTTTCTATTTTGGGAAAGACTAAAAGGGCACGGGTTTATATGGAAGGATTGAAAGTGATTTAAGATTTATGATTTATGAATAAGATAGCAATAATAACAGTTAATTATAATGGCAGAGATAACACAATTGAGTTTCTTAAGTCACTTGAGTTACTTAAGACAAATGGGATAGAGTTGCGGGTTATTGTAGTTGATAATGCGTCTTCAGATGGCAGTGTGTCGGCGATCCATAAAGAGTTTCCTGAAGTTGATATTGTGCAGGCTGGCAGCAATTTGGGGTTTTCGGGGGGTTACAACAAAGGTTTGGAGTATGCCAAAATCTGGGGGGCGGATTACTTTTTGTTGATAAATAATGATTGTGTTATTAAAGATGCAGATTTAATTTCCAAACTGCTGGAAACTTTTAAGATAAGTCCAAGAATTGGTTTGGTTTCCCCCAAAATTTTATTTGCCCCGGGGTTTGAATTTCACAAAGATAAGTATCAGAAAGAAGATTTGGGCAAAGTGATTTGGTATGCCGGAGGCAGGTTTGATTGGGATAATATTGGCAATGTTCATCGAGGGATAGATGAAGTAGACCAAGGCCAATATGATGGTACCGAGCATGCGGAGATTTTTTCCGGGGCATGTGTATTGATTAAAAAAGAGGCGTTGGAACTTTTAAAGAAATTTGATGAAAAATACTTTTTATACTTTGAGGATAGTGATTTGGCAAAAAGGGCGGCTGATGCCGGATTTAAAATTTACTATAATGGCCAGGTTGCCGTTTACCATAAAGTTTCACAATCAACCGGCATTGGTTCAAAAATCACTGATTATTATTCAACCAGAAACAGATTAATTTTTGGGATGCAGTATGCCAAAATCCGGACAAAGTTTGCTCTTTTGCGTGAGGCCTTAAAGCTGCTTATTTTAGGAAGGCCTGCCCAAAGAAGAGGTGTGCTTGACTTCTATTTAGGAATAAGAAAGGGTGTAAACCTAAACCACCCGGAGGGTGTAAAGCTAGAGTATCCGCTTAAGCTTTCAATTGGCATAGTTAATTACAATACAGCGGATTTAACTAAGAAACTTTTGGAAAGCATTCCCGGTTCTCCTGATATTGAAATAATTGTTTTGGATAATGGCACTCTTGATCCCTGCAAAGAGTGGATATCTAAATTTAATGTTAAATATCTGGCAAACAAGGAAAA
>JACPEX010000030.1 GCA_016183265.1 Candidatus Daviesbacteria bacterium
GAGTGGCGGAACATCACTTTTGCGGAATTTAGATAAACTTTTAACAGATTCTTTAGGTGTACCAGCTGCTTTGGCAGAAAATCCCTTGCTTTGTGTGGCCTTGGGAACAGGATTGGCATTGGAGAATCTTGATCTTTACAAAAGATCAGTGTCAAAAAGATAGTATAAAGTATTATGTATAGTGTATAGTGGTAAATCACAAAATACCTTTATACTTTATACTTTATACTTTATACTTTATACTGTTTGCATGATAATTGGTTTTGATGGGTCAAGGGCCTTTGATGAAAATCGTACAGGTACAGAAAATTACTCCTATCAACTTCTTAAAGCTTTAGCTAGACTCGATCAAAATAATAGCTATATTGTTTATACCAGATCAAAAGTTATTGAAAAGTTTCCCCAGAATTTTTTATTCAAAGAAATAAATTGGCCCAGGTTTTGGACGCAAGGAGGATTTGCTTTTCAGACTTTTATTGATAAACTTGATATTCTTTTTGTGCCGGCGCATACGTTGCCTTTAATCAGAAAACCCGGGCTTAAGACCGTGATAACAGTTCACGATTTGGGTTCAAGTATCAAAATCTACCAAAGTAGATCTAATTAAGAAGTTAGGTATAGAGCCGGAAAAAATTACTGTAGTTTACGAAGGCTTTGATAAAAATTTATTTAAACCAGTCAAAAATAATCGACCCAAAACTTATTTTCTTTTTGTAGGCACGGTACAACCCCGGAAAAACCTAGAAAGATTGATCAAAGCTTTTAGCTGTTGGCTATTAGCTATTGGCGAAAAGCGAAAAGCTAACAGCGAACAGCTTATTATTGCTGGCCAGAAGGGCTGGATGAGTGATGAGATTTATAAATTACCAAAGAAATTAGGCATTGAAAAGAGGGTTAAGTTTTTGGGGTATGTGCCGGAGAAGGATCTGCCTGCGCTCTATGCCGGTGCTAAAGCGCTTGTTTTTCCGTCTATTTTCGAAGGCTTTGGCCTGCCGATTTTAGAAGCCCAGGCCTGCGGTTGCCCGGTTTTAACTTCTAATGTTTCCAGTATGCCTGAGGTAGGGGGCAAAGGAGCGGTGTATGTCAATCCTTATGATATAGATGATATAGTAAAAGGAATGGGCAGCTGTCAGCTGTCAGCTGTCAGCTGTCAGCTAATAAAAGCAGGATTTGAGAATATAAAAAGATTTTCTTGGGAGAAGTGCGCAGCTCAAACGCTGGAAGTGCTTGAAAGAATATGAAAGTAGATATCTTGGGCGTAAAAATTGATGATATTACTATGGCTGAAGCTTTGGCTATAGTAGAAAAATGGATTTGGAACCCGGGGAAACACTACATTGTTACCCCTAATCCGGAATTTTTGGTAGCAGCTCAAAAAGATCCGGTTTTTAAAAAAATATTAAATAGTGCAGATTTAGCTATTCCTGACGGGGTAGGTTTAAAACTTTCAGGTAAGATAAAAAATACTTTTTCCGGCACTGATTTTATGGAAAGTTTAGTAAGCCTGGCAGCAGAAAAAGGCTTTACAGCAGCCTTTTTAGGAGGTAGGGAAGGGGTAGCAGAAAAATGTGCAGAGCGCTTAAAGAGCAGATACCCTAAGCTTAAAATTTTATTGGCAAGTAATGATACGGAAACTAAAATACCACCCTGTGATTTATTGTTTGTTGCCCTTGGCCATATTAAGCAGGAGAAATGGATTGCTGAGAATTTAGATAAAATCCCGGCACATGTGGCTATGGGAGTAGGTGGGGCTTTTGATTACTTGGGAGGTTTTGTCCCAAGAGCTCCGGTGTTAATCAGAAGTTTGGGACTTGAATGGTTGTTTAGATTAATCATTCAGCCCTGGCGGATAAAAAGACAAATGGCATTAATAAAATATTTATGGTTAATCGCTTCCTGACAACATATTCGGATCCAATTAGCAGGATACTAGGTAAAGCGCTAGTAGGAAGATACGGATTCAACTGAGGTAACTTTTTGGGTAATGCCTAATAACCAAAGCACGGCTTCTTTTTTATATCTCCTGTCGCCTCTGGAATTAATTCTTATTGCCGGCAATTTGCCCCTTTTGCCCCATCTTTTAATGGTTAGGGGAGAAACACGCAAAACTTCGGCAACTTCTTTAACTGTTAACAGGTCGGGGAGATTTTCAAGTGATAACTTATCTGCCATTCTGTCTCAATATATATCATAACAAAACAGACGGTGTCAATAGGGGTTTACTGACCTTTGGCAATAATTCCTTGGATAATGGATTTATACCGAGGAATACTATCTAAATTAGTTTGTTGCTCTTTTTTATCCTGCTCACAAGTTTTGAAAAAGTCATTATTGCTGCAGTTGATTCTAACTTTAGTTTCATAAAAACTAACACTACCTACAGCAGAGTTATATTGATTTAGATAGTAACTTAAGTCTTCATAATCCTGCTGAGAGTAGCATTTATTGCTGGTAAATTCGCCTTCCCTGATATTTTTTATGATGCAGTTTGAGACAACAGGCTGACGTTGTGGAGCTTGCGGAACAGTTTGGTTGATGATTACCTTAGTAGTAGAGGTGGAAGTGGAGTTGGAGGACGGGGCGGGAGAAGGAGTGGGTGTTTCTTCCACAGCTTTTTTAAAATCAGCAGCAAATTGTTTAAAAGGCTTGATAAAGACTTTATTAAATTCTCCTGACTTAATTCCCTGATAAACTCCGGCTATGGTTAGGATAACTGCAAAACTTAAAAGTATGCCGAATACTAATCTGGCGCGGGCTAAAATTTTAGAGCCTAAACCTATTTTGTGATATGGAACTGGCATATTAGGAGGTAGCTAGCTTAACTTCTGTTTGGGCTTCTTTATCTGCTTCAAAAAGTTCTTCTTCCCTGAAACCAAACAAGTTGGTAACTAAAAGATTAGGGAATGTTTGTACCATTGTATTATAGTTTAGTACTGTTTGGTTATATTCTTCCCGGTAGCCGGCAATCAGATTTTCTGTCTCTTTGATGTCTACCCTTAGGTCCTGGTAATTTTTGGAAGCCAAAAGGTCAGGATAATCTTCGGAAACTGCAAAAAGGGATTTTAATGCTTGAGTGAGGATATTATCCGCCGCGGCGGATTCTTTTGGGCCATGAGGTTGTTCTAAAGCTGTTCTGGCTTTGGTTACATCAGTAAATGTCCCTTTTTCGTGCTTGGCATATTCTCTCACAATAGCCACCAGGTTTTCAATTAAAGAGGCCCTTCTTCTAAGTTGGACATCAATATCGGCAAAATCCGTTTTAACCTTGTTTCTTCCTGAAACAAAAGCATTATACCTGTTCCATAAAAAAAGCAGAATAAAAACAGCAATCCCCGCCAAAATCCAAAGTAATAAAGTTATGTTCATTTCTTATATCCTATAATAGGTTAGTTCAAATGTCAAGCCTGTTATTTTTTATCTGGGTAGATTCGATAGTTCCTTTTTTGCTTGTAAAATTTCATCATCAAAACTACCATCATTATTCTCTGTATTGAATATCCCGATGGCTTTCTGGTAATGCTCTTTGGCAGAATCATAAATTTTTAATTTAGCATATGCTTGAGCTACACTAAGATTTGCATAACCTGATTTATCAGTTAGCCTTAAAGTTTTTTGAAAATGCAGTACTGCTTCTTCGTATTTACCCATTTGTATTAGCATATCGCCAACACCATTGATATACAATACGTTATTAGAATCCAACTCTTCTGCTTTTTTAAATGCGGTCAAGCTGTCTTCTAATCTGCCTTGAGAGCTTTGCCAGGTATAGGCGTTACCAAGCTCATACCAGATTCTATGATTATTTGGTTCTATCTCTAAAGCCTTCTTAAGTTCTGCTATATTTTCGTCGTTCAGATTCTTTATTTCTGCAACAATTTGTGCATCAGTTTTACCAGATCCTGGTTTAAGTTCTCTCATTTGTTTGAATAACTCTGAGGATTTATCATAATGAATTTTGGTTTGTGGTTGCATATCTTCAATTGCTCGCTGTATTGATCTTCCTGGAGAGGGGAGGCCTGTTGATTTCTCAAATATTCCGTTCAAAACTCCTGATGAAATTGTTTTATAGCCGGCAAAAAAGATTCCTGCTGCTATTAACCAGCCTAAGATAGTTATAACCCACATCCAGATGATTCCTTTTCCCTGTTCCTGTTCCAAGCCGACCCTGGCTTGTTTGTACAGGGTAATTGTGTAAGCAAGAGCAAACCAGCCCAGGAGCAAATTTATAATAAAAGAAATGGCGTTGACTATAATGGCAGTATCAGGTCCAATTTTACCAAGCAGATTGACGAGTAGGGAATAGACAAAATAAATCAGCAGCAAAATAACCAGCCTGATGGCAATTGCCCCAAAATGCTTGCTTACCAACATGACAGACCGCTTTATAGCCCCAATCCATCTTTGATTATTTAAAATAACCTCAAACTGGACAAAGCTTAATAGGAAATAGAAAAGCAGGGCAGGCAGAATCAAGACAAACAAAGCGCCAAAACTTAAAATAAAGGTTAAAATACCAACTAACATCAAAGGGATGATTAAGCCAAAGCTTTTTT
This sequence comes from Candidatus Daviesbacteria bacterium, assembly GCA_016183265.1. Taxonomy (GTDB): domain Bacteria; phylum Patescibacteriota; class Microgenomatia; order Daviesbacterales; family UBA10151; genus UBA10151. The sequence goes on from JACPEX010000030.1 coordinate 4,554, forward strand.
TCAAATTATTCCAAAGTGAGCCTTTTCCTTGAGTATCAATTATTAATATTGAACTAATCTGCAGTATTGAGCCTACAATTGCATAAAGTACTGTAAAAATAACAGCAATAATTATGGTGGTGGTTAGGGCTTGGGGTGAAGAGAATAAGCCGGAAAAGGCTCCTTCCAAGCCTTTTTGTAGCAGGGAAGAGCCTGCCCCCGATAAAATAAATACCAAAACAGCCAATAAGCCCAAGGCCAAATAAATAACTATCCCCACAATATTCAGCAGGAATAGCTGCAGAATTGATTGGGTAAAAGTCTGCCAGGCATCTTTGAAAAGCTGCCCAATTGAAGGCAGTGTTTGGTTATTCATCTAATCTTAGCATGGCAGAGCTTGAAAGCTTTGTCAAGTTTTACTGCAACTCTACCCTTCGATTGCACTCAGGGTGAACTTCTTAATTACTGAAGTTCTACAGTTGCGCCTGCAGCTGTTAATTTAGCTTTTGCTTCTTCAGCACTAGCTTTATTTACACCTTCTAAAACCGGTTTGGGAGCTGATTCTACCAAGTCCTTGGCTTCTTTTAAGCCTAAAGTTTGGACTAATTCTCTTACCGCCTTTATAACGGCAATTTTATTGGCTCCTGCGCCAGCTAAAATAACATTAAAAGTGGTCTTTTCCTCCACCGGCTCACCAGTTACTGCTTGCCCTGCACCGACTGGTGCAGCGGCTACCGGAGCGGAAGCTGAAACACCAAATTTATCTTCCAGCGTATGTACTAAATCAGCCAGTTCTAAAACAGTCAATTTCTCAATCTGTTCTATAATTTTTTCTAAGCTTGCTGAAACTGCTTTAGATTCTTTTTTAGGAGCTTCCTCTGTTTTTACTGTATCATCTGCCATCTTTAAACACCCCCCCTCGTTTTTTGAATTTCACTTAATGCATATACTAGATTTCTTAAATTACCCTGTAATACCGAGAGCATGCCTTGAAGTGGAGCTACTAAAA
>JACPEX010000007.1 GCA_016183265.1 Candidatus Daviesbacteria bacterium
AATTTAAATTATGGAAAGAAAACTAATTACAGAGGAACTTGTTGATCATGAAGAGATTCTTTTGGCTAAAGAGTCAGAAAGCTACCAACAACTTCTTGAAGACCAGGATATAAGCGCGCTTAAAATTTATCCTGACGGCAAAAAATCTTTCTTCTACAAAAACATACTTTGTGTCTTCACGGACACCGCAAGTTCAACATTAGTAGCTTTTTCTCGGGTCAGGCAACAACAGGAAATATTGCTTAAAAGGATCACTTTTGATGCTTCCGTTCCCTATTGTATTTTTAGCCTGCTTAACCCTACCAAAAATTACGACCTTAACAGACTTTATAATCAACCAGGACCAGAGGGATCCGACGCTATTCGTTTCTACCATCCTTACTTAATTGAAAAAGGAGAAAACTTGCCGCTCAAATTTGTAGAATTTTTAATGTGTGCTTCTGTTAAACGATATTCCGGGAGGTTAAGCGGTGTATTCTATAACCCTTACAAAGTCACAACTACTGTTGCATCCCTTGATGCTGATAACAACCCGTTATTTGCTACATTTGATAGCTGTAAATCACCTGTTGAGCTAGGATATGGCCATCTTCCTAATATGGGAAGAATTTTCTTAAATTGACCTCGACCACCTTTGAGATTATACTTACTCCATGGAGAAAGTTTACAGACAAGAAGAGATTGAGTCTAAGTGGTATGAAATTTGGGAAAAGGCTGGTTATTTTAAGCCTGAAATCAATCCTGAAGGCAAGCCTTTTACCATTATCCTTCCCCCGCCCAATGCTAATGCCCCGCTTCATTTTGGCCATGCCATGTATACGGTGGAAGATATTTTAATTAGGTACCATCGGATGCTAGGTGATGCTGTTTTATGGCTGCCCGGTTCAGACCATGCCGGCTTTGAAACCCAGGTTGTATTTGAAAAACATTTAGCCAAAGAGGGGAAATCCCGTTTTGACTTTGACAGACAAACTTTATACCAAATGATTTGGGATTTTGTGCAAAACAATAAAGGCACCATGGAGGGACAAGTTAGACGTTTGGGGTTTTCAGTTGACTGGTCCAGGGAAAAATTTACCCTAGACCCGGATATTATCAAGGTTGTTTATAAAACCTTTAAAAAGCTATTTGATGAGGGTTTGGCTTACCGGGGACTCCGGCTGGTTAATTACTGTACAAAACACGGCACTTCTTTTTCTGATTTAGAGGTAATTTATGAGGACCGGACTACCCCACTTTATTACATTAAATATGGCCCCCTAACTTTAGCCACAGTCCGCTTGGAAACCAAATTTGGCGATACGGCTGTAGCAGTGCATCCTGATGATAAACGCTACCAAAAATATATTGGCAAGACTTTGGATATAGAGACAGTCTTGGGTCCGGCCAAAATTAAAGTAATTGCAGATAAAGCAGTTGACCCGGAATTTGGAACCGGAGTCATTAAAGTTACGCCAGCCCATGCCCCGGTTGATTTTGAAATAGGACAAAGACATAATTTGGAAATCCGCCAGGTAATTGGCTTTGACGGCAGGTTAAATGAAAAGACAGGCAAATTTGCCGGGATGAGGGTTAAAGAAGCCCGGGCAGCTATTGCTGCTAAGATGCAGGAAAAAGGGTTAATTGAAAAGATTGATGAAAATTATAAAAACCGGGTGGGAGTTTGTTATAAATGCGGCACAGAAATTGAACCGCTGCCACTAGAACAGTGGTTTATTAAAATGGAGGGTTTAGCAAAACAAGCTATTGAGGTGGTTAAGAAAGGTGAAATTAAAATTTATCCCAAAAATTGGGAAACTACCTATTATAACTGGTTAAAAAATATCAAAGACTGGAATATCTCCCGGCAAATTGTCTGGGGAATGCAGATTCCGGCTTGGAAAAATAAAAAAACCGGCTCTTGGTTAGTTACCGAAGGAGAGGCTCCGGAAGGTACTGATTGGCAGCAGGACCCAGATGTCTTTGATACCTGGTTTTCCTCTGCCCAGTGGCCCTTTGCTACCTTGCAGACTATCAAAGAAGGTGATTTTGAGAAATTCTATCCTACTTCGGTGATGGAAACAGGTAGAGACATCCTCTTTTTCTGGGTAGCCAGAATGATCATGCTAGGAATCCACACAACAGGCAAGATTCCTTTTAAAGATATTGTCCTTCATGGTATGGTTTTAGATCCTTTAGGCAAGAAAATGAGTAAATCCAAGGGGAATGTTGTCAGTCCTATTGAAATAGCTGACCAATACGGGGCAGACGCTTTAAGAATGGCTTTGATGTATGGTACGGCCTTTGGCCATGACCAAGCCCTTTCTCATCCTAAATTGCAGGCAATGAGAAATTTTACCAATAAATTATGGAACATTGGCCGCTTTATCATTGATTTTAAACCGGAGGATACTGCCTCAGAAATAAGTAAACATGAAGATGATAAAAATATTTTAGAAAAATTATCCAAAACCATTCAAATAGTCACCAAGGCTATAGATTCCTATAGGTTCCATGATGCTGCGGATAGTTTATATGAATTTATCTGGCATGAGTTTGCAGATAAATATATTGAATTAACTAAAAATAGACGGGCAGAAGCCCAGCCAACGTTAGAACACGTCTTTAAGACTTGCCTTGAATTATTACACCCCTTTATGCCCTTTATTACAGAAGAACTCTGGCAAAAGATTAATCCTGGAAAATCTATTATGGTTACTCATTGGCCCATTACCGATTAACTCTTGACTTTTTGTTTAAAAATAGAGTAAAAAGAGACTATCTATGGCAGAAAGAGAATCAACAGCACCAAAACAGGTACCTGAAAGAAAAATTACTTTTAATTGGGAAGACCTGCTTGCAAGCAAGCTACCATTAATCAAAGCCCAAACACTTAAAGAATCACTAACTGGTACCGATAGGACAAGTCGGTGGAGTAATTTAAGACGTAGATATGATCCAAAACGTAAACACTTTGTTACCAAAGATCAGGTTGATAGAGCTCTGGGTATTATAAAATAAAACATTTAAAAAACACTTAAAATTCTTAAGTTTTTACTTCATTTCTTTTTTGAATTATCCTTTGTTTAAAAAGATTTTCTCTAAAACCACCCTCTGAAATAAATTTGTTTCTTAAAGCTTCAACCTGTTTATGAAGAAGATAAGACTCCATCTGGCATGAGTTTGCAGATAAGTATATTGAGAAATCAAAAGACCGCCGTGCCGAAGCCCAACCGGTCTTAGAACATGTTTTTAAAACTTGCCTTGAATTATTACCCCTTTATGCCCTTTATAACAGAAGAACTATGGCAAAAGTTACCCCATAAAGGGGATTCAATAATGATAACTAACTGGCCATTAGTAGGTAGCAGGTAGATAGTAGTAGGTAGCAAGGGTATGGAAAATATAAAAATTAAATCCTTCACTGACTTATATGCTTGGCAAGAGGGACACAAACTAGTTCTGGTAATATACAAAATAACAAAAGATTTTCCTAAATCAGAATCATTTGCGCTAGTAGACCAAATGAGAAGATGTGTTGTATCTATAACAAGCAATATTGCTGAAGGTTTCTCCCGTTCCGGCAAGAAGGAAAAGATTCAATTTTATTTTATGTCTTTAGGATCGGTCACCGAACTTCAGAACCAACTTCTCATAGCCAGAGATCTCGTATACATTAAGGATGCAGAATTTAAGACAATTGCAAACCAAACTGTTACTGTACAAAAGCTATTAAATGGTTTAATTAGTAGCATCAAAAGGAGTGTTTCCTAAAAAACCCTTACTACCAGCTACTTACTACTAACTACTAATTCAATAACCGCAAAATAAACGCAGATTTGACGCAAACTTTTATTCTTTTGGAGCTTCTTCCTTGGGTTCTTCAGCTGGTTTTTCTTCTCCGCCTTCTTTAGGAGCTTCGCCTTCAGCTGGGGCTTCACCCTCAACAGTGCCTTCTGCCGCCGCTTCTCCTGCTGTTTCGGCTGTTGCCGCGGCGGCGGCTGCAGCTTCTTCTGCCATTTGCTTCTTCATCTCTTCCGTAATAGCCGGAGCCAGTTTGACAATGATTTCTTCATCAGGGGCATGAATTGTCAATTTAGTCCTGTCATAATTTAGTTGACCTATTGTTATGGCATCATCAATTGCTTTCAAAACTGTAATATCAACTTCAATTTTTTCGACCAGATCAGTCGGCAGCGCTTCGACTTCAATTTCATTCATGCTTTGCAGCACAATTGTTTCTCCCAAATGCACTGATTCCGGTTGCTCACCTATCAATATAAGTGGCACCGGAACCTTAACTTTCTCTGATAAATTAACCTGGTAAAAATCAATGTGGACAGGTTCATCAGAAATGGGATCATATTGCACGCCCCGAATCATTACCGGCCTTATTTTGTCTGTGCCGATTTTTAAATCAATTAAACCTGTTTCTCCTGCTTCTTTAAAAGTTTTTAAGAAGATCTTCCCGTCAACAGTTACATGCTCTGTTTCCAAACCCTTGCCAAAAACATGGCCGGGTAATTGGCCGTTTTTTCGCAAATTTTTAACTTTTTTGCCTAAGATTATTCTTTCTTCGGCCTGTAAACTTAATCTGTCCATAATTAGATCCTTCGACTCGCTAATCGCTCGCTCAGGATGACACAAGGTGTCAATTTACCACATTTGAGCTTATTTAAGCAAGCCCTAAGGTAATCACCCCGCTTATTAAAACCAGTGCTCCGATTAAAAAAACTCCCCACAGCACTGCCACCAACACTGCCAATTGAGTTATCGGCAATCCTTTTGCCAGGCCAATCAAAGAAATTGCCAAAATACCCAGCAAATTTCCAATGCTCCAGATAACTCCGCTAAGCAAACTTGCCTTGATTGCTATATTTTGAAATTTAACCTTTTTAAATAAGGCAATCACCATCCCTGTTGCAAATATCCCGACGGACATGGAGAAAAAATAATCCTGCGGCGCGGTATGCGCAATTTTAACAGGCACAAACTGGGTTCCCCATAATAACCCGGCTAAAACAGCTGTAATTATTCCTTTTTTAACATTTTGGCTTTGGGTATTTTCGGTAACACTGATCAATATTACTCCCAATATTATTAACCCTATGGCAATAAATCCTAATATTAATCCTGTTGAAAGTTCCTTTAAAAAAATACCCCACAAAAAAGAAGACAAGACAACCAAAGAAGCGATAAGCGGCACTGCCCTGGCAATGCCCAGGTTTGAAACTGCTACCAGAGATAAGGCATTAGGGATTGCCCATAACATCCCAACTATCAATCCATATAGATTAAGATTTAACGGGAAATTAAAAAATAAGGAAATAATAAATCCGGTCAGCAAAATCCCCACTGCCATTATTGCCTGAAAAAGCAGTAATTTATCTGATTTGGCAGCTTTAAAAGGAACCAAATATGATCCCCAGGACAGTGCTGCCCCGATAGCCGCCAAAAATCCTAAATTAGCCATCTATAGATCATATCATTTCTTAAATTCTACCTCAAAGCTCCGGTCGCGGGATAAGTCTGTAGAAATAGTCTGTTCCTGAGGACTGATGGCTTCTGCCTGATCCGAGACCAACCGGTAGTTAATTGGATAAGTAATAGTCCAATCAAAGGGGTCTTTTAGGGTGCCTGCCTGTTTAATTACATCCAGCCTGTAACCGGCTTGGCCGTTATCAAATTGCAATTTAATTGGCACTGCATAATCTAATACTAAAGTCTTTTGCTCTTTGGGATTAATCTCCAACATCCAGGAATAACCGGACCGGCCATAATCTACAAAACTGGTCACCTCTTTAGTCATATCCTCTTCTCCCCACAAAACTCTGGTTAATTTGGTCCCAAACGGCAAATAAAGACGCAACCTGCTTTTGTACTTATCAGTAGCCGGACTTCTGTTAGTGTAGTTTACCCTTAATCTGTGCTTGACTTCCCCATCCTTCCCCACTACCG
>JACPEX010000031.1 GCA_016183265.1 Candidatus Daviesbacteria bacterium
GTTTGATGGTTATGTGGTCCTCCCTGTGTACCCGGAATTATTGCCCGCTCTATTTTAGATTTAATCTCGGGATCCTTTTTTAGCCCTCTAGCTGTTACCATAATCATAGCCCCCCTTGGCCCTCTCAAGGTTTTGTGTGTAGTGGTAGTAATTATATCTACATAAGGAACAGGTGACTGGTGAACCCCTCCAGCAATGAGTCCTGCTATATGAGCAATGTCTGCAACCAGTGTAGCATCTACCATATCTGCGATTTTTCTAAACTTTTTGTAATCCAGTTTGAAAGGATAAGCGGTTGTCCCCACCCAAATTAATTTTGGTTTGTGTTTTTTGGCCAAAGCTTCCAATTCTTCAAAGTTTATCTTCCAATCATCACCGACTGTATAACTAACGGCTTTGTAGAAGATGCTGGAAAAATTTAAATTAGCCCCATGCGTTAGATGCCCGCCGGAGGACAAAGCCAGACCCATCACTACATCATCCGGTTGACAGATAGCCATAGTGGCAGCTAGATTTGCTGGCGACCCGGAATAGGATTGGACAAATGCCAAAGGAACGCCAAATAATTTTTTGGCTAAATCTACTGCGTAATTTTCAATCTTATCAATCACTTCATTACCGCCGTAATACCTTCTGCCGGGGAAACCTTCTGAATATTTGTTTGTAAGTATCGACCCTAATGCTTTTAAGACATCTCCGGAGACATAATTTTCTGAAGGGATCATTTCCAAACCGTACTTTTGGCGGCGGGCTTCTTCTGCAATTAATTTAAAAACCTTTTTTGCAACAACGTGTGATGCCATAGGTGTAATTTATAGAGTCTAGGGGCAAGAGTCAAGAGTCAAGACTAAAGATTTCGGCGGCGGCGCGGATTATTTCATCATCCTGGGCTACTTCAATATTGGCAATATCTTCTTTTCTGGCCGGCCTACTTCCTAATACCGTAGAAATTCTAATACTTCTTCCCAAAATATCAGAAAGTATTGATTCTAAAAGGTCCCTGTTTTTAGGAGATTCTAAGATCCTTTGATGGAAAGAATACGGCACCTCCATTATAACTAGATCTTGAGTGCATCCGGAAATATTGATAGATCTAAGAAGCGCTTCCAGAGAAAAATTAAAGGGGCGGATGGTTTCTAGCACAAAAGTCCATTTCTCTTTTAATTTCTGTATATCAGGAGAATCGGAACTGGACGATGGAAGATAGATGGTAGAAGATGGATCCTTGACGATGGAGGATGGAATATTGATTTCTGCTCTATTTTCTATCTTACTATCTTCCACCACTACCTTCAATTTTCTATTATCTATCGTCTGCTCTAAAGAACACATTTCTACAACTGCCAACTCCAGGGGTAATGATTGTATTGAGGCAAATTTTAATCTTTCTGAAGCCTCCTGTAAAATATTTAAATCTTTTACTAAATCCTGGCCGGAAAAATTTTGAGCAAATTTTACTAACTGCTCATATTTATCTTCTGTAAACTGGTCTTCTACTAAATTTCCTCCTAATCCATTTTTGATAAATACCAGATTTCGCAAAATCTCCATTAAAGATAACATTAATTCTTTAGCATCTGCCCCCTGTTCCATAAGTTTGGAAATTTTCAACAGACTTTCTTTGCTGTTTTTTTCTACTAAATTTTCTAATAGATCCAGAAGATCATCCGGTTGTCCTGACACAATCTTTTCTCCGGTTGAACTTATTTGGTCTAATAACTTGACTCCGTCCCGGAAGCTGCCGGCAGCCTTCCTTACTAAAAACTTTAAAGCATCTGTTTCTATATCAATTTTTTCTGCCTTTATGATTCTTGAAAGCGCTTCTAGGAGTTCTGTTGGTTTTGCCAGCTTAAAATCTAACTTTTGAACCCGGGAAAGGATGGTTTGCGGCACTTTTGACCCTTCGGTAGTAGCCAAAATAAATAAAGCATGTTTAGGGGGTTCTTCCAAAGTTTTTAACAGCGCATTAAAAGCCTCCGTAGTCAACATATGTACTTCATCAATAATATAAACTTTTTTCCTGGCAGAAGTTGGCGCAAGTTTGATTTTGTCACGCAAAGACCTGATATCTTCTATCCCCCGGTTTGAAGCCGCATCAATTTCAATCAGATCAAGGTTGCTCCCATCCGTAATTGACAAACATATAGCGCACTCATTGCATGGAACTTCACCCTTTCCGCTTTCACCTTTACCCTCACAATTAACCATCTTTGCCAAAATCCTGGCAGTAGAAGTTTTCCCAGTACCCCTGGGACCAACAAAAAGATAAGCATGAGATAGTTTATTATTTTGAGAATGTGAAAGAAGACTTTTTTTTACAGCTTCCTGCCCTATTAACTCATCAAGAGTTTGAGGACGATACTTTAAATAAAAAGCATTATGCATGATGAATCCCCAACAGATGATTTAACCCATGTTCTACCAAATTCTTAATTTCTTCATCAACCGAGATTCCATCCATTGAGGCATCTTCCAAAGCTTGCGGGTAAGAAATCACAATATCCCCTAACCGCAACCACCTATCCGGCGCTGCCACAAAACCAATCCGGGGAATGTGCTGCAAACTGGCAGAATTAGGATCTTCCAAAGCAAAAGATAAAATATTAGTAGTTGAATCTAATCCCCGGTATTTTCTATTTAGTTCATGCATCTTCCGGTCGCCTACAATATTAACCCCTACTTCAATCCGACTAGAAATTCTATGCTTCGTCAAAACTTCTAAAACTGTAGCTTTTATATTGGCTTTGTTGATGTTATATCTTGGATCAGAATTAATAATAATATTAAACATATTACTTAGATAATTGTTCTTTAACTAAATTACCGACTGTGGTGCCATCAGCCCGGCCTCTAGCTTTCCCCATTACTGCACCCATTACCTTACCCATATCTGCCATACCGGCAGCTCCCAATTCATTGATAGTCTCCGTAACTATATTAGTTAATTCCTCATTTGATAATTGCCGGGGCAAATAGCTTTCTAAAACCTTAAGTTCAATTTCCTCTTTGGCTGCAGAATCTTCCCGGCCACCTGCCCTAAAACCTTCGGCTGCCTCTTTTCTCTTCTTTGCTTCCCTTTGCACTACTGAAATTATCTCTTCGTCAGGCAGATTTACCCCTTGGGCAATTTCTTTGTTCTTGATTTCAGATAAAAGCAGCCTTAAAGTTGAAACTTTAATCTCATCTTTAGCAAGTTGTGCATTTTTTAAATCAGTTTGTATTTGGTCAAGTAACATATTACCGGTTGTATCTTTTGGCCCGCATGATTTTACGGCGTTTTTCTGCCAAATATTCCTGCCGAAGCTCAGATGGTTTCCGGTAAACAGACCTATCCCTGATTTCCTGAACCAAACCTTCCGCCACGACTCTTTTTTGAAATTTTCTAATAACTGAATCCGTGCTGTCGCCCGGTCCGGCTTTTACTACAATAGTCATAGATTTTTAGATAAATTTTTTCCAAACACCTCCTAGCAAATGGAAGTGCAAATGGGGAACGTGTTGTGCTTTTCCACCATTTACCACTACCCGGTATAAATTACCGCTTAAATTATACTGCTTTACCAGCATATTTACCACTGAATAAATTTCAACTAACAGATCTTTATTTTCTTTGGTAAGATCCTGTATTCCGCCCAGATGTTTTTTAGGAATAATTAAAAGATGGGTATCTGCCGAAGGGTTAATATCCGGAAAAACTACGAGATTTTCAGATTCGTAGATAAATTCTTTTGGTATCTCTTTTCTAATAATTTTGCAGAAGATATCATCCATTAACCGCCTACCATCTTTTTTAAAAGATCCAGGGTTCTTGTTTGCCTTAATGCATGCCTTAAATGCAATCTTGGCTCCTGTGCTTCAAACTGTGCTTTTACCTTAGCATCCTGGATCTTATCTACCTCTGCTTGTAATTCTTGATCTGTAATTGTAACATTTTCCTGCCTGGCAACCTCAGCAAGTCCCAATTCCATCCTGACATTCTTCTCAGCCTGCACCCGCCATTCATTTTTCAGTTGCTCCAAAGTTTTACCCTGGCTTTTTAAATAATCTTCCAAAAGTAATCCCATATCAGCAACCCTTCTCTGGAGGGATACCAGCATCCTGTTTAATTCATCCTGAATTAAAATTTCCGGCAGCTCCACCGTAGTCATTTTCTCCACCTCTTGCAAAATTGCTTCTTCATAGTCTAATTCATTGTTATAAGAAACATTGGCTTCCAAATCTTTTCTGATTTTGGATTTAAGATCAATCATAGAAAGAGCTCCCATGGCTTTGGCAAAATTATCATCAGGCCCTTGGGCTTGACCATTAGACGACGGCTGCTGACTACCCTGAAAATTAATTGTCCCGGTCTGACCTGATGCGCTTGCTGGCTGTCTTGTTTTCCATCTTTTATACAAATCATCAATGACTTTTTGTATTTCTTCTTCCGTAACTGTTTTTGGAGAGGGTTTAGCTACTTTAATAGTTTTGTAATTTCCTACAGTAATTTGTGGCCTGTTGGTAATTGTAGCTTTAAATTGCAAATCAGCACCTTTTGTAAAAGAAATTAAGTCATATTTGGGATAATCAATCGGGATAATATCCGTGCCTTTTAGGGCCTCAATCAAAAATTGGGGCATAGCAGTTTTTAATACCTCATCCTGCAACTTAATCCCCAGGTTTTGTTCAGCCATTGGCAATGGCGCTTGCCCTTTTCGAAAACCGGGGAGCTCCACTTCAGCCGCCATCTTTTGCAAAGTTTGGTCCCAAGCAGATTGCAAATCAATCCAAGGAACAGTAATTGTAACTTCAACTATGCTTTTCGGTTGTTTGACAATATTTTTAGCGACCATCATTATGAATGGTAATGTAACAGAATTAGGCTTGAAAATCAATCCACATCTCAAAAGTGTTATTTATGAAGAAAACTTATATTCCTGTGAACTGATAGTTAACTATTGCTACTGTTCCGGGGTATGCATTTCCGATATGACTAACATGATCATTCGATTCCCCTGTGGAATAAGTGAGTTGAGCACATCTTGGTACGTCGCCATACAGCTCAAACACGTTTCCGTGTGCAATCATGACCATACAAGATCCGTTATCATCTTTTTCTAATTCATCTTTTATCCCTGGAGTAAACGTTCCTTTTTTCTCAGCCACAAATCTTTCAATAGCTTCATGCTGAGAACCACTAAGTACTCTATGAGGGTCATTGCAGACATATGCAAAAGCTTTATCCCTTAAGCTCCTTAATGATTCTATACTTGGTTCATTTTCTATGCCTTCCGGATAGACAATATCGATTTTACCAAAATTTCCTATTGGGCTTCTTTCAATTCTTATAGCCATATTGGCGTGAGTTTAGCAGATAAATATTCAAAAATCAACTATGAGTCTAAATTGGGTTAATTACTTCTAATAATTCTTCTAATGTTACAAATTTTGTTTCTTTTTCATTTCGTTTTTTGACTTCTAATTGATCCTTGGTTTTTTTGGATACAACTACCCGATATGGAACCCCGATTAAATCTGCGTCAGCGAATTTTACTCCGGCTGACACATCTACTCTATCATCAAACAACACTTCCACACCTTCTGCCAAAAGTAATTTATATACTTTGTCTCCTTCACCATCCAAACCGACTATATGGACTTTAAACGGCGCGACACTTTCGGGCCAAATGATCCCCTTATCATCATGAAAAACTTCTACAATTGCCCCCATTACCCTAGAAACCCCTAATCCATAACAACCTGCTGAAACCAATTTCTTCTTACCTGTTTCGGAGACAAAACTTAAATCAAAAGCTTCTGCATATGCCGGCTTTAAAGGAAAAATATTACCGACTTCAATAGCTTTTTCTTCTTTTAATTTCCCTCCACATTCCGGACATTTTTCCTGGGCAATCTCCTTATTAATTGCCATTTGGCAATCTTCACAGACAAAAATGGTATCCTCACCAGATGGGGTAATGACTTGAAATTCTTCTGACAAATCAGAAAATGTCCCACCCGAAGCTTTAGTTACCAATGCTGTTATTTCTAACCTTCTAAGAATCTTTATATAAGCTTCCCTAGCTAATTTGTAATACTCATTCCGATCCTCATCATTTACATGAAATGAGTATAAATCCTTCATGATAAATTCCCTGGTGCGGAGTACCCCTGCTTTAGCCCTTGGCTCGTTACGGAATTTTGTTTGGATTTGGTACAAATACAAAGGCAAATCCTTGTATGATTTTATATATTCTGCCAGTAAAGGATAAATAATTTCTTCATGGGTAGGACCTAATACCAAATCTTTATCTCCGGCACCTTTTAATTTAAATAACACATCAAAATTTTGGAACCTACCGGTTTTTTTCCAATTTTCACCCGGATGAAGCACCGGCATTAACATCTCCTGCCCGCCAATTTTGTTCATCTCTTCCCGGACAATATTGGAAATTTTCTCAATTACTTTCCAGCCTAAAGGTAAATATGTATAAACCCCAGCCATTTCCTGATGAATAAACCCTGCCCTAACCAAAAGCTGGTGATTGATTGACTCAACTCCAGTAGGAACTTGTTTTAAAGTTTTCGGAAAAAGCTTTGAATATTTCACAATTTCTATTGTATCACGAGAAGAGTTTGCGGATGTCGGAGTATGTAATCAAAAGAGCCAAACCAATTAGAATAATAAAGCCAATTTGGTGGACTGTTTTTTCAACATCTTCTTTTACTTTTTTATGGGTGATTGCTTCAATGACCAAAAATAATAACCTACCCCCGTCTAATGCCGGTATTGGCAGTATATTAAAAATACTTAAAGTTAAAGAGATAATTCCTACAAACCAAAGATAGGGTAAAACTGCTTGCCACCCTGCAGATAAAATATCACCTGTAGCAACAGCCAAGCCAACCGGCCCGCTGACAGATTTAGAAGCTTGGCCAAAATCACCAACAAAAAGCTGATTGAACAATTGTCCAAGCCCTATAAAAGTAATCTTTGTTAAATCCCAAGAATAAGTGACGCCGGAGAATATTTTTTCCGGTAAAGTTGAATAAGTCCTAAATGGAATCGGGCTAAATACCACTCCAATTAACACGTCCCCATTGTCTTGTTTTTTAGGAATGAGTTCTACTTTTCTTTGATTTTTACCATCGCTATCTGCCAACGTTAAGGTAGTTTTTGTTTCATCCTTTGCTTTGATGAACTTTCTGGCTTGTTCAATATCAGAAATCTGCTCGTTATCAATAGCTACCAGTTTTTCTCCTTCTTTTACCCCGGCTTGTTGTGCCGGAAGATTATTTTCTGTTCTAAAAATATAAACTCCTTGGGAGATAGTAGGATAAATAATTCTAAAATTTTGGGAAATTATTACAGTATAAAAAAGCGCCCAGGCCAAAACCAGATTCATGGCCACCCCTGCCACTACTACTAAAATCCTTTTACTAACCGGTTTTGCCCTAAAATCCCTATTTTTTCCTTCTTTATCTATAGTTATCGTATCTACTTCATCTTCACCTAAAAGTTTAACAAACCCTCCAAAAGGTAACCAGTTGATAGAATAAATAGTTTCGCCGATCTTTTTACCCCAAAGCCGGGGTGGAATACCAAACCCAAATTCTTCAACTTTAATGCCAAACTTTTTAGCCATTAAAAAATGACCAAATTCATGGATAAGCACCAAAACTAGTAAGGTAATGATGAAAATGATTATGGAAAAAATCATCTTAAATTTGTGTTAACTCTTCTTGCTTTAATTTACCCAAACTTTCTATTTCTGCAATTTTTTTATCAATTAACTCTTGTAAAATCTTTTCCCTCCTGAAAAATTCATCTTCCCCAAATTGGCCTTCATCTGATTGCTTTTTCCATTCGTTTCTAAAATCCTGCCTGATTTGCCTGATAGAAACATGTGCTTCTTCTATCTTTTTGTGCAAAAGCTTAATAAATTCTTCCCTTCTTTCTGCTGTTAAAGGTGGTATAGGTAAACGGATCATAGTACCTTCGTTTGAGGGATTTAAGCCTAAATTTGCTTCCTGAATCGCCTTAATAACATCTTGTAAGACAGATGCATCCCAAACTTGTACTGTTAAAAGCGAAGGTTGGGGGGCGGAAATATTTCCTAACTCATTAAGTTTCATTTTAGACCCATATGCTGACACTGGAATATTTTCTATTAAAGAAGGGTTAGCCCGGCCAGCCCTGATCCCGGCAATTTCCACTTTGAAATGATGAAGTACAGCTTCAATTTTATCGTTTGATTCTGTTAGGATTAAATCCATTATTCTCCTAAAGCAATTCTTTCAAACCTGCCAACTTGAATATTTTCCCCTAATTTACCAATAGCTGACTTTACAAGTTGGTCTATAGTTTGATCAGTTTCTCTAATATACTCTTGAGATAAAAGTTCTTCAACCGAGGAAGGATTCATTGAAGCAATTTGTAAAGATAATTCATGGGCTAAATTTTTAAAATCTTCGGTCCTGGCCACAAAATCTGTCTCACATAAAAGCTCAACCATTACCCCAACTTTTCCTCCGTGGGAATAAACATCAACAATACCAGCCTTAGTTGCCCTTTCACCTTTAGTAGAGGCTTTATCAAATCCTTTTTGCTTTAGATACTCTTTGGCTTTATTAATATCACCACCAGACTCACTTAAAGCCTCCTTACAATCAGCTATACCTGCTCCAGAATCTTGCCTAAGTTTTTTGATTAGTTCTAGATCCATTATTTTGCTATTCTTTCGGATTCTTTAACAGCTTTTTTTTCCACCATCTCTTCTGCTGCAGCTACTTCTACTTTAAGCTCTTCCGGTATTTCATCTTCTGCTTTTTTTATCTTTTCTTCTTTCTTGGCTTCTTTTTCAGCTACTTTCCCTGCTTCCTTTTTCCCTTCACCGTAAGCCGAGGCTATTGCCCCAACTAAGATTTTAATGGATTTGATAGCATCATCATTACCGGGGATTGGATAATCAATTTCTGTTGGGTCAGAATTGGTATCAGCAATGGCTACTACCTTAATCTTTAATCTATTAGCCTCTCTGATGGCAATATTGTCAGATACCGCATCCACTACAAAGATTACATCAGGAACTTTATCCATATCCATTACCCCGGCAAAATCTCTTTGTAATTTACCCATCTTTCGTTCCAGCAACAACTGTTCTTTTTTAGTATATTTAGACAGCTGCCCTTTGGCTTTTTGGTCTAAATAACTTTTCAGCTTTTTAATATTTTTTTGGATTTCCGGAAAATTAGTTAAAAAGCCACCCATCCACCTTTGAACTAAATATGGAGCCTGAAGTTCTTTTGCTGCCTCTTCAATAATAGGTTTTGCCTGCTTTTTAGTGCCGGCAAAAAGTAACACCTTTCCCTCTTTGCCTAAATTGTAAACAAATTCAGCAGCCTCTTTTAGATATTTTTCTGATTGGGTTAAATCCACAACATGCACGCCTTCCCTGGCCCCGTAAATATATGGTTTCATCCGTGGGTGTCCACGCCTGACCTGGTGCCCAAAATGCACCCCGGCTTCTAATAATTCTTGTAACGTCGGTAGTTTATACATTGTTTTCCTTATTCATCTCTAATGCCAGTATAGTTTCAGGAAAACCCAAAAGCACTAGATGTTTAATCTTTGTATTCTATCAACCTGATCCTAAAAAATCAATAATCAACCTGAAGGTTTACTGCCAGGGTAAAACCAAGTTTAGAGTACCAGTCATCTGTTGAGAAAATCACCTTTGTCCCAAGTTTTTTCGCGGTAGCTGCAACAAGCGCATCAAACAATGTGTTCCTCTTGCTGCCCTTGGGATCAAAAACTTTCAGGGCTTCATTTAGCATCTCCGTATCTACATTTTCAATTGATAAATTACCGCTTGTAATCCGCTCTACGACTTTTGCTGCCAGATCAGGTTTATTCAACTTGCGTTTTAATGTTGTAATGGTTTCTGTAATAGTTGTAAGCGGAAAGACTGTTTGGGCCTCATACTGTAGAAGCTTGGCAACTGTCTCCACTGCTTTTTTGTGGTTGGCATCTTCTTCGTGCAGGATGGCAATGAGTCCGTCAGTATCGCCTACAACAACTAACGGCTTAATCCCAGGTGTATTCATTGTGTTTTTTGGATAAATCAGCAGGCAGCCCGCTCCCTTTCGGAATTATGCCAGCTAAATCAAGCAAGGCTTTGGTAGATTGTTTATTTTTAAACTGCCCAAGTTTCTCCAGGTCTTCCATAGGGATGATTGCCACTTGCGCCTTTTTTTTGCTCATAACAACAGCAGGTTCTTTGGTCTTTTTAACTTTATCAAAAACCTCTTTGTAATTTCTGAGTATATCCCTTGCAGTTACCGTGTTTAACATAAAAGCATTATACACTATGTCTACACATTTGTCAAGCACTTTATTGACATTTTCATTGACAAATATAAATTAAACACACCCGGTGTGTAAAATTACCTTTCCAAATCTATAAATTTATATTTTAAGCCGTTGGATTCTTTTTCTTCTGACTCGTAAACTACTTTTTTAAAATCAGAATAGTCCGGGAAAAAGGTGTCTGCCTCAAAATCCCCTTTAACCAAAGTTAAATAAATTTTATTAATTTGCGGCAGGGTTTGTTTATAAATTTCTCCACCCCCAAAAATAAAAATTTCTTCAGAACCCTGAGCCTGTCGAAGAGCCTCATCAAGAGAAGATACAACAACACAACCTTCTGTGTGTTTATTTTTGTATTCTGGATCCCTTGTAATTACAAAATTGGGCGCGCCCGGTATGACCCTACCAATAGAATCATGGGTTTTTCTACCCATAATCAATGGGTGTCCGAAAATAATTTTATGCATCCTTTCAAAATCTTCTTTGATATGGAAAAGAAGTTTATTGTTTTTACCAATCCCTCTTTTTTCATCAATGGCTACAATGGCGCTAATACTAACGCTTTTCATAATATCCTCCTGCAACAGTTAACTCTGCTTTAATAGTGGGGTGCGGGTCATAATTTTCCAAAGTAATTAGTTCCGGTTTAAAATCTTCCAACTTTTTTAATTTAGAGTCAATTTTAATAGTTGGAAAAGGCCGGGGCTTTCTTTTAAGCTGTTCTTTAACAGCAGCTATATGATTTTCATAAATATGGACGTCACCAAATACATGAATAAATTCCCCCGGCTCATAACCGGTAATCCTTGCCAAAATTAAAGTCAAAAGAGCGTAACTTGCAATATTAAAAGGCACGCCTAAAAAGCTGTCGCAAGACCTATGATAAAGCTGTAAAGATAGCTTTCCTCCCCGTTGGTTTATTTGAAACATGTTATGGCAAATTGGAAAATAAGAAGTGTCTTCCTTGGTGGCCATGGTGTATAAATATTCCGGATTCCAGGAATTAACTATCAAATTTTTGGCATCAGGGTCATCTTTTAATTCCTGGACTATCCATTTTAATTGGTCAATAGTCCGGCCCTTTTTGCGGGTGGGCCATTTTCTCCACATTTCCCCATAAATCCTCGGCAACTCCCCCCACTGTTCAGCAAAAGTATTATCTGTCCTGATCTTTTCTATAAATTCTTCCTTACTTTTGACTTTTGACTTTTGACTTTTGACTTTGTATATCTTATATGGGTAGTCATCCCAAATATGGACATTACGGTCGACTAAATATTTAATATTGGTTTGCCCGGAAAAAAACCAATACAGCTCTTCCAAAACCCCTTTCCAATAAACTTTTTTGGTAGTTAAAAGCGGAAAACCTTTGGATAAATCAAAACGGATCTGCTTACCAAACAAGCTATATAAAGCCACATCAGTCCCACGGTCAATCTTTTTCACCCCGTTTTTTAAAATATCTTTCAAAAGGTCTAAATATTGATACTCTTCATGTTTGGGCATGCTCATACTTGTCTTTCTGTCTTTTTAGGCGACACCCTGCCACCCTGATGTTGACCTCTATATTTTATAGTTTTTCCTGTAATTTTATGAAAAACTATGTTGCAAATTCTTGCTCCCATTTGTAATTTTACAGGAAAAGAACTCAAATTAGTTAGTCCCATTGTAAGTTTGCCGCAGTATCCCGGATCAGTTTTGGAATTTAAAAGCAGCAGTCCTGCCCTAAAAAGGGAGGTCCTGACATGAACTATGGGCATCAAATCCAAGGGAGTATTAATAGATTCTACAGTCTGTACAAGATAATATTCCCCTGGTTTTATCACAATCCAATCCTTGTTGACCTGCTTTGTTTCAACCCCTTTTCTTTTGCCGTAGACCGCTTGTCCTGAGCGAATTATTTAAATCCCGGTTGCCGAGATTTTCGATTAGCTTATCTTTGTTAACTCTTTTATGAATTTCATCTATGCCGAGTACGGACATTTTTTCTCCCTGTTATGTTTGACACTTCAGGCAATTTAGATCCTCCATACCTGTTATTCGGACTTTTTTTATAAGACCGCTCAACAGGAGCGCCCAGCTTTTCAAAAGAAAATGCGCAAATCGGGGATCCTTCATAAATTACTAATTTTTTACCCTTTAAAAAAGTCCCGAATTCCAAAACAGGATGCCCATCCCAACCCGGATCAAACCTGGCCGCTGTTGAATGGACTACCACTCCCAGTCTTGCAAGAGAACTTTTTCCATGTAAATGTCCAATAATATTATCCGGAAGAGTCAATCTTTCTTTTGTGGTAGCAATAACAAAATCATGTTCGGTCAAAATAAAAGGCTGGCCAGGCTTTAATTCCACCAACCTCATCATAGATTCCATATCTTCTTTTGAGGCATATTTGGTATCAATGGTATTTAAACCCTGGTCAGTAAATACCCGCAATTTGTTGCCTAAATGAAAATCAATGGTAACCTCATCCACACAATCTTCCCAATTTTTAGGTAAAGGATCAATTTTAATCAGGCCTTTTTTAATATGTTCTTTAACAGCCCAATCAGGCAGGGTTCCCAAAATATCCATGAACAGATCCTAATGAAACTGCGCCCTTTTTTCAAGTAGTAAGTTTCAACATCCTACCTCCGAGGTGGGAGTGAAGCGACACCTAGGGTTTTTGCTGTGGATCAATCGGCATTATTTCCGGGATTTTGCCTGTTTCAAAAAAAGTAATCATTACCCTTGTCAAAGTAGCCTGTAAAGCCAATCCTCCCTCATCCTTCGCAAGAGCCTGAACCATCATACCTATATCACTTAAACTAAAAATAGGTGCTCCTTCTGGTACAGGTACAACTCCCTTATGATGATATCTTTTCATAAGTTCAAGAGGAACACTCCCTCTAATTCTTTCTCCCAAATTCAATCACCTCCATCCTTTTAGCGCATTTTTCCATTTTTTCCCATACCAAAACACGGCTATCACCAACAATCATCCATCTGCCCTGCACAAGTGGCGTATCCGGTCTTTCGCACGGTATTTTGCAGATATCACATCTTTCACGCATAGAAGCTATTATATTCAGATTATTATTTTAGTCAAATTTTTATAAATTATTGACAAAATTATTAAAAAATGTTAAATTTTTAACATGATCAGCGTCAGCGATACTTTAAAAGAAATTATTGCCAGCTACCCCCTGCTTGAGGACGGATTATCACGGGGCATTATCAACTATTCTGCATTTGCCAGAGAGATCAAACCACAGATTGAAAAGAGACTTTACAAGACGGTTACAGAAGGATCTGTCGTCATGGCATTAAAAAGAATTAGTCAAAAACTTTCTCAAAAAAAACTTTATAAAAAAAGTGTGGATTTAACCGATTTAACAGTTAGGTCCAACCTGACTGAATTTACTTTTATAAATTCAAGTTCCTTAATAGATAAACAAAGAAAACTATTTAATCAGTTGGTTGATCAAAAGGATGTTTTTTGCGCAGTTTCACAAGGAATCCGGGAAACTACTTTTATCACCAGCGCAGATGTTGCTAAGACAATTGAAAGTATTTTTTCAAGCGAAGCAAGAACAGCAAAAATAGAACATCTGTCCTCTATCATCATCCATCTGCCTGAAACAACCGTTAAAATTCCGGGAATTTATTATCAGATCTTAAAACTGTTAGCCTGGGAAAATATTAATATTATTGAAGTAATTTCAACTTATACAGAACTTACCATTGTCTTTGAAAATAAAGATATTGAAAAAGCTTTTTCTGCTTTTAAATCTTATCTGACTTTTTCTAATTTGTCTAAATAAAGCCCGAGGTAATTAAAGTCATCCTGGATATATTTCCATTCCACGTTATCAGGAATATTTTTAGGATAGACTACATATAAATTATCCAAAATCTGCTGATGGTTTAAAAATTGATTTTCAATAGAGTCAACTTTATCAGTTAAATTATTGGCAATTACTAAATCTGTAATTCGTCCGGCCAAAGTTGAATATCTTGAAGCAGCCGGTAAGACATGATCGTATTTTTTCTGATTTACCACATTTTGTAATTCTGTCAGTCTACTATTTAAAAGAGAGCTCATGTAATCTACCTTTGATTGAGGGGAAGACTGAAACCTTAAAAAAACATTTTCCTGTAATCTTTTTAAACCAAAAAGCAATTGTGCATCCGGATTTGCTTTTTGAGATAACAAAAGAGATCCGGCCAGAATTACTAATATAACTATTGCTGCTAATTGAATCCTAAATTTTGTCATGGCAAGATTTGTAAAATTTCTTGATGGATATTTGCCGGTTTTTTCATTCGCCCGTCTTTCATGCAGTCGACAACACACCAGTTGTTTCCCGATTTTGCAAGAGATAAATAAATTTGATTTGCTCTTTCCAAATGCTGTAAGTCTTCTTCGTGGATATCCGGTGCCCCGCCTGAAACATTCTTCAGGGCTATTTTAGGGTCTATGGAAAGCAGGATAGTTAAATCTGCAAAGGGCAAACCATTTGTTTGGTATTCCAACTCATCTAACCACTTAAAAAACTCCTCACGTTTTTCTTTGGGTAAACTTGCCCCCATGTGAGCTTTACTTGAGGAAACATACCTATTGGCCAAAACCACTTTTCCTTCGGAAAGCCATTTTTCAATAAGCGGTTTTGCCAAACTTCTGTCCCCGGCATATGCCAAAGCCATCAAATATGGATTTACCTGATTAGTGCCGCCAAACTCACCTTCCAAATATCTTTTAATTAATTTCCCATAAGTATTATCTTCATACCTGGGAAAACTGATAGTTTGCAAGGGGACGCCTTTTGAACCTAAATATCCCTTTAGAAGCTCAACCTGCGTACTTTTCCCGGACCCATCTATCCCGTCTATAACAATCAGCCGACCCTTTTGCATAATTTTGCTACTGTCTTTTTATCTTCTTGGCAACTTTCTCCTTTTTAGGGAAAATCTCATTTAAAATCATTTTGTCGGTAATCCTAAGTCCTTTTTGTTTAGCAATGGATATTATAGCCGCAACAAAATCATCTCCCAAAACAGGAGTGTAACCCCAATCGCTTTCTTTATCATCTATGTAATAATAGTCTGACATACAGACGAATTATAACAGAGAAAATCCGAGAGGACTACGTAAAGATTTAGTAGTGATTACTCAAAAAGTTTAACTTTAGTAATTTAGGCCGATCGATCCATCTAAATCAAGTTAAAGAACCAGCCTTGCGAAGCTAGAGTGAATAAAAACATGAACTTTCTCCTGTTTCTTCATAATAAATTCACTTTAAATCAAATGGAAAAATATTCAAGAGGGAAATTGATTACTCTTTTATGTTAGACTAATTTAAGGAGGTGATAATGTATGTCTAAATATAAAAGGCTAATTATTGTAATTGTTGGTTATGCAGTCCTAGCTTATTTAGTTAATCAATATATCTATAAAACAAATTTAGGTTTAGTTGTTATCCTGGGCTTGATTCTGTCAGCAGTAATGTTTGTCCAGATTAAGAAAAAAGGATAAAATAAAACTTCTCGAAGGATTAATTTATAGTCTCCGTGCTCATGTGATATTAGCTGCGGCTTTGATGAAGCCGACAAATAATGGATGCGGGGATAATGGGCGGGATTTTAATTCGGGATGAAACTGGGTTCCCACAAAGAATGGATGGTCTTTTAGTTCAATGATTTCCACCAATTTCCCATCAGGCGAAGTACCGGCAATAGTTAATCCTTTTTTCATAAATTGCCCCAAAAAGTCATTATTAAATTCAAACCTGTGCCTGTGGCGTTCTGAAATAAGGGGGAAGCGTGAAGCTGAAAGGCCCGCCTGCCGGACGGGCAGGGTAAAGTTTTTGTATAAATCATAAACATGAGTACCCTCTTTTAATTTGCAATCCCAAGCACCTAATCTCATGGTAGCCCCATATTCCCGGTTGAGCAGCTTTTTTTCCTGCTCAGGCATGATATGGATGACCGGATATTTAGTTTCCGGGTCAACTTCAGTAGTATGGGCGCTCGGCAACCCTAAAACATTCCTGGCATATTCAACTACAGCAAGCTGCATTCCATAACACAAACCAAAATAGGGGATATCATTTTCCCTGGCATATTTAATGGTGGCAATTTTGCCTTCAATATCCCGGGACCCAAACCCTCCCGGCACAATCACCCCCTGAAATTTCCGCAAAACTTCCACATTATCCAAAACTTTTCCGCTATCAAGCCAGGTTATGTCCGGTTTTAACCCTTGCATCCAGGCAGCGTGTTTAACAGCTTCAATTACGGAAATATATGAATCAGCCAGGGTAAAATCTCCGGTGGAAAAATATTTGCCGACAATGGCAATTTTAACAATATCTTGGGCAGCATCAATTTTACCAACAAACTCTTCCCATTCTTTTATGTCACTGCCCTTTCTTTTCAAGCTCAATTTAGTAAGCAATCTTTTTGTTAAATTCTGCTTTTCAAAGCTTAAGGGGACTTTATAGATACTATCCAAATCCTGGGCAGAAATAATGTCCTCCGGCTCTAATCCTGTGGTAATAGATAATTTTTTTATTCTGGATTGGTCCAAAGGCTTTTCTGACCTGGCGAGTAATATATCAGGCTGGATACCCATGGCATGCAAATCCCGGACAGACATCTGGGCCGGCTTGCTCTTCATTTCCCCAATTGAGGCAGGAATTGGCAGATATGTAATATGAACATGAAATACATCAGCCGGGTTTTTAAGTTTCATTAGCCTGTTTGCCTCAAGAAACATAATGTTTTGGTATTCCCCTGTTGTACCACCAATTTCTATCACGACTACGTCGGCATTATTAACTCTTCCCGCATCCTTAATTCTCCTGATAATTTCTTCCGTAATATACGTCACAACATCAACACATTCACCGTCATATTCCAAATTTCTTTCCTTCTGAATAACTGTTAAATAAATCTGGCCCTGGGTCGCAATATTGCTTTTATTTAATGATTCGCCTAAAAATCTTTCGTAATGACCCAAGTCCTGATCTGTTTCGGTGCCGTCATCCAGCACAAACACCTCACCATGCTCGATCGGATTCATGGTCCCTGCATCAACATTTAAATAAGGATCCATTTTTATAGGGGCAACTTTATAACCTGCGGATTTTAAAAGCAGGGCAATTGAAGAAGTGGCAATACCTTTGCCTAAACCACTAATCACACCACCGCTAACAAATATATATTTCATAACATTCGGGGAACCTAATTTGTACGAACTGGAGATTTTTTAAGGCCCTCATAATAATACTAAATATAAGGTTAAATTTCAAGTGGTAAATTAACCAATCATTATTCTAAAGCTAGTTTGAAGCCCAATTTTGGATAGAGTGAATCAAAGGAAAATATATACTCAGTACCAAACCAAGATGCCGTTTCTGCAACTACCGCATCAAAAATTGTATTTTTCTTAGAGACAAATTGGCTAAATCTTTGGCTTGCTCCAAACTGAATTTGACCATTAATATACTCAACGGTAAAAAGGCCGGATAAATACTGCTTGTTTAATAATTGTGCTTCATTTGATAAGGTTAAAACTCTTTTAAACGTTGTTATAGCTTCTAAAATAGCGGTGTTAGGATAAACAACCATAAAACCATTTCGCGCTAGCCATTCGCTGACTTTCTTAGCTTTCATATGGTTGGCATCTTTCCTGTAACTTAGGGCTATTAATGAGTCAGCATCTCCTACAGCTATTTTACTCACCTTTTTCTTTTTTCCCCTCCCCAAGCGTAATAGTCATGGTTTATAGAAACATTTGTAGGGGAACCGCGCTTAGTAGGGAGATTTTCAGCCATTTTTGCTAAATCAAGCAGGGCCTGGGCAGAAGAGGCAGGATGATATATTTTCTTTAATCCTTTATCCAGCGCGTCCCTGATAATTTCAGATTCAGCTTTACTTTTGGCTCTGGCTGCCAGATTAATTATTTTTTTAGTTTCTTCCGGGATATAAACACTAATTCGATACATAATATCAATATTATATCATACGTATGACGTATGTCAATACTTC
>JACPEX010000034.1 GCA_016183265.1 Candidatus Daviesbacteria bacterium
GGCAGGGGGAATATAGCAATCGCAAGGGCCGGTATAGGCACAGGAACCATCACCCGGATCATATCCTTGACATATGGTAATTCCGCTGGAGCAGCTGGAATCTTCAGTAGGATAGGAGCAGGCAAAAGCATCAGAGGGTTTTACCAGAAAAAACAACAATACAATAAATAACGCAAAAAAAGACGGAAGAAGCAGTTTTTTAATATCCATGTCAAGAGTATATATTTATAATATAATCTTGAAAATAAATAAGCAATGGCAACTGAGTTTTTTATCAGCGGGGTATTTTGGCTCCTGAAATCGTTTCTATTTCCTGCAGGGCAGAGTCAGGGGTTTTATAGATTGCGCCATATACTCTCTTGGCCATATCAATCCATGCTTGAGCTAAAGCCTGTGAGCCTTCTTTACCAGATGGATCTGCCGAAAAATTAAGACCTTCAGGATAGTGTTCGGTTTTCAATACTCCTATGCTTGAATCATTAGCGACTACAGCGGAAAGATTTATCCTTGAAGCTTCATTGTATGAGATTTGAAATTGGCCGGTGCCGGGTTGTTTTGATACAACACCCTTTCTAGCATTAAAATATTTTGTACCATCTTGGGATTTATACATATATGCTATAAGTGTTTGGTCTTGGAATAAAGGATAAAAGAGGATTTCTCCTTTATCACCTAGTCTGCTAGTATAGACCCCATATCTTTTGAGGTTTTCCAAGTTTACTACCGGAGGTTGCTCCGGGGGTTTGGTAGCTGTGGATGGTACTAGAGTTGGAGCCTTTGGAATAGTAGGAGATGGGGGAGGAGGTGTTTCAGTACTGGTGGCTGTTGCAGGGACTTCGGTTGGTGGGATATTGGTAGGGGTGAATGTGACACCCAGTTCTCTGATAGCAGTTGCAAGAGGAGTTGAGCTTTCCGGTATTACCAATGTATTAGCCCCTGCTTTTTCTGCCTTTTCATTAGCCTCCATTAATGCTTTTCCTGCGGTTATTACTCCAGCTGTTCCTCCTAATCCTAAAGTAAAAGCTAAGCCCACAAGTAATTGTCTTTCTTTTGTCATATTTATTTTCCTCCTGTTGCGACAGTAAGCATGTCAACCCAACTAATTAGCGCCGGTACGGCAACTCTGATACTAAGCATAAGAATAGCGCTGGCTGCAAGTGTTAATCCTGTCAATTCTAATGTGTCTTTTGTTACGGGATGTCTATCAAGAAATTCGCCTGCATTGCGGGTTGCAGTATGGATAGCTTGGTCGAGGTGAGTAATGTTTAGGTGGAGACGCTCAGGCATATTTCCCCCCTTGACCCTTTTCCAATAAAATGTTACCGTTAATCAGTAACGGTGTCTCTTGGAAGGAGCGCTGTTTTATTTTTTGGTCCCGATTCAATCGGGATAGATCATTCATAGGCTAGCCTAGAATATTTTAGTTTACTGCTAAATTATACCACATTTTTGCAAATGGGGTATTTTTTGTGGGCAAAAAATAGTTGTTTTTATGGTAATATGAGATAGAGATGGATATAATTTCACAATTTTTTTCTAAAGTTTGGGAATTATTTTGGTCTGTCTGGCCCAAAAATTTTCTATTTTTGATATTAGCTGCGGCAGTTGCTGAAGTTATCTCGGTGACATTTTTCCGCTTAGGGGGGAATAGGGGATGGTTGGCCATTTTGGGGTATATTTTGGGTTTTTTTGTGGTGGCTTTTTATGCTGAGGGTCAAAAATATTCTACCTTATCTGTTTCGTATCCTATCTGGCTGGTAGCTGTGGCAATACTGCTTAGTCTGAGCGCTTTTTTTATTTTCCATGAGCAGTTTTCAATAAAATGGTTAATGGGTTTTATACTGACAATTATAGGCGTGTATCTGATACAAACCGCCATACCCAAGTCTTCATGAAATCACCAGGAAGAAACAGAGTCAGAAAATACCATCACATAGCGCATGTTTTAAACGATGTTACTCCCCACATCATCCGCTGGTGTACCCCGTCAATTGATCCCGGTTCTAAAAAGGTCTTGGCGCCTTATTTAAGCGATATTTCGGTATCGTATCAATCTCTTGGCATACCTTCAATACCTTCCGGTATTTTTGCCAAGGCTCATGCTAAAGCTGCTAAAGCTTACGGCTCGGACCGCACACTGTTTTCAGTTAATGGTTCTACAGGCAGTAATTTTGTGGTTTTGAGAGCGCTCAGCAGACAAATCCCTTTTATTAAAGTGCTAGCAATGAGGAATATTCATAAATCAGTACTTTTTGCCAGCGAGGACTACTCAATAAACCTGATGTTCCTGCCCCCAAAAATAGATCAGGAACTGCAATTATTCCTGCCGAATACAGTAGGGGAGATTGTAGATTGTGTTAAAAAAGCCAGTCCGGATGTGTTATTGCTTACAAATCCGAGTTATGAAGGTTTGACCCTGAATCTTAAAAAGTTAATAAAAATACTCAGGAAGAAATTTCCCAACCTGATTATATTTGTCGAAGAAGCCTGGGGTTCACACCTGCATTTTTCGGATAAACTTCCTATTTCTGCCATGTCGGCCGGCGCTGATATTTGTATACAGAGTACGCATAAACAGGGGGGGGCATTGCAACAAGCAGCCATGATTCATTGGAAGAATGCCAGAATAAATTCAGACGTATTAATAGATTCCTATAAAAGTATTACCACCTCCAGTCCTTCTTTTTTGCTTTTGGCCTCGCTTGATTCTGCCAGACATCTGATGGAGAAATACGGCAAATCCAAGATTAATAAACTGCTTTATATAGCAGCGCAGCTGGAAAAAGGCTTAAATACCGTGCCTGGTTTTAATGTAGTTGCCCTGGCCGAATTGAAAAATAAACACATTTCAGTTTTTGATCAGGATAAGACCAAAATAATAGTCAATATCAGCGGAACCGGCATGACAGGTTATCAAATTGCTAAAATTCTGGAAGAAGAGTTTATGATTATTGTAGAAAAGAGCAGCGAGAGCAGCCTATTATTTTTGGTGCCTTTACAAGCTCAAATAAAAAACGTCAGGGAAACAATAAAAGCCTTAAAGATAATTGTTAAAAGATACCGGAAGAATCATCAGAATATTTCCAGACTATCTTTGATGATTCCACAAAATATCATTAAAATGAGAGAGATAAGTGAGATAGTTAAATTAAGGCTTGATCAAATTGAAAAAATACATCTGGAAAAAGCAGTCGGCAGAATTGCCGCTGAAAATATCTCTATTTACCCCCCCGGTATACCGATAACTATTAAAGGTGAAGAATTCACTCAGGAAACAATAGACTATTACCTAAGGTGCAGAGATCATAATAACTGTACAATACTCGCCCAAGACCAAAGTCTTAAAACCGTAGCCGTGGTTAAGTAATTGCTTGACTTTTTTTAAAAAAGAGAGCCTAATTAAATTAGAGGTATAGATTAAAAAATGCATATTACCAAAGCATCCAAGATGCTACTGGCCGGTTACCTGATATTAGCTGTTTGGTGGTCTGTATTATATTTTTCCGGCATTAAAGAAACCTTCCAAAACCATCTTTATCAAGTCGGTTTAGGTTTAATCCCTTTGATCGGGGGGATAATGGGGATGTTGAATTCCAGAAAGTGGGGATTTTTAACTAGTGATGTGGGAAAAGCGACATTTTTTATCTCTGCCGGATTAACTGCTTGGGGCATAGGCCAGATGTTTTGGTCGTTATATTACAATATTCTGTTAAAAATTGAGATACCTTACCCTTCGCTGGCAGATGTGGGGTATGTATCGGCGCTACCCTTATGGACGTACGGAATTATCAAGCTGTCAAAGGCTACGGGAGCCAGAGCTTCAATAAAAAAATTAAGCGGCAAACTGTTACTTTTCGTAATTCCTATTTTGGCCATAATTTCTTCTTATTATTTGCTTATAGTGATAGCCAGGCAAGGTGTTATAGACTTTAACGAAGGAGGGCTGAAGCTATTTTTCGATTTGGCTTATCCTTTGGGGGATTTAATAATATTAACTCTGGCTCTCCTTATTTATGGCTTATCCTTTAATTACTTGGGAGGCCGCTTTAAATTGCCTATCATTACCGTAATCGGCGGTTTTATTTTAATGTATTTTACTGATTTTACTTTTTCTTATGTGACCACACTTGAAACCTATTTTAATGGCCACTGGGTAGATTTGATGTTTCCGTCCGCGTTGATGTTAGTTGCTTTCGGCATAAACAATTTTAGCTTAGGTTCTGATTAAATAAAAACTTATGGATCCTTATATAGAGGCAATTAGCCGGATAATTAAGGAGCAGCAATCGATCATCGGACCGATTGCGCTGGACCAGGCCAAAAAGGTGGCCGGATTGCAGGTTGGCGGGGCAGATGATGTAAAGATTACCGGTAATAAAAAAGAGGTACTGGATAATTTGGTTAATCAGTATGCTAAATTATTCGGGAGGGCATCGGTTGAAGTTTGTAAAGAAGCTTTTTCCGCTGTATCCGGTAAAATTCCTGTTACAGATATCCCCGATATATTAAAGAACTGAATTTATGTTATCAGAGGAAAAAATCACTGCTTTTTTAAAGTTGCAACAGATTGTTTTGGATATAGGAGATAGCGCTAAATTGATGCAGCAATTTTTGCCTATTGCCTTTGCAGAGCTGAATTTGGTCGGCTATCCTTATATTTTTTTATCTGCCGTATTCAGAGGGGAAGACGGTAAAGTTAAACAAACTTTTTTTACAGACAAAGAAAACAGCGCTTTGGGGGAAATTACCAAGGGAGAAAATTTGTTTCAAAAGGGGAGCGAGTGGGAAATGAAAGTGATGTATGGCGAGGCAGCTGTTGTATCGGATGTAGCTTATTTTGTTAACCCATCTTATTTAGAATTTTCTAAAATCCATTCTTTACTGATTTTGCCGATATCTCACTGCCGGAAATTATCAGGGGTATTGGTATTAGCAAATCCTAAGATGCCGGATGAAATAACTGCGGAGGAGATTGAATTTGGAGAGATGATCACCCGTTTGATTGATTTGGCATTCAGGTTGCAAGATACGGAAAGTTCTTTAATCACCATTAATCAACAGGTTTATGAAATGAATCTTAAATTACACCAGCTTGATAAGATCAAAGATGATTTTGTGTCAATTGCTTCACATGAACTGCGGACGCCCATGACTGCTATCCGCTCATATGCCTGGATGGCTTTGCACCGGTCTGATGTGCCTTTGTCTAAAACTTTAGAAAAGTACATTGTCAGGGTATTAATGTCAACCGAACGTTTAATCAATTTGGTTAATGATATGCTGAATATTTCCAGAATTGAATCAGGCAAGATTGAAATTAATCCGGAACCAGTAGACGTTATGTCCCTGGTCAAAGATATTATTGATGAAGTTTACTATTCCAAATCAGAAGAAAAGAGGGTGGAATTTATAGTTTTGGAAAAGCTAGTTCCCAAGGTCTTTGCTGACCCGGAAAAGTTGCGGCAGGTGTTTTTGAATTTGGTGGGCAATTCTTTGAAATTTACTCCAAACGGCGGCAAGATTACTTTTGGCTTTTTTAGCGATGGTAAAACAGTAGAAATTTCTATTTCAGATACAGGAGTGGGTATTTCTAGAGAGGATTTGTCTAAATTATTCCATAAGTTTTCCAGGCTGGATAATTCTTATACGGCAGCTGCTACTTCCGGGGGGACTGGTTTAGGACTTTATATATCCAAAAATTTAGTGGAACTCATGCATGGTAAAATCCGGGCAACTTCTGAAGGATCGAATAGGGGCGCAACCTTTACTGTAGCTTTACCGGCTGCTACTCCGGAGGTTTTGAAAAATATTGAACAATATCGGGTAAAACCTGCAGGCGAGGTCAAATCACTGGAACCGGTTGCATTGTAGTATAATAGGTCTATGAATAATCAGAAAAAGATTCTTGTTTTCGAAGAAAAGAGGATTAGATGAGCGAAGCGAAGAGAATACTCATAGTTGAGGATGACCAGTTTTTGAGGGAGTTTTATCAGGAACTGTTGCAGGCAGAAGGCTATTTTGTGGATACTGCAGCTGATGGGGAGATTGGTTTATCTAAAATACAACAAGAAGTTTATAATTTAATCCTTTTAGATATCATGTTGCCTAAAAAAGACGGGGTGCAAGTTTTAAGGGATTTAAAATCAGCTTCCCCTAAATCAGCCAATGTTACTATTGTAGTGTTAACTAATTTGGGGCATGATTCGGTGATTAAAGAATGCTTTGATTTAGGGGCAGACGGTTATTTAATTAAATCAGCTTTAAACCCTGACCAAATCCTAACAGAAGTAAAAAGTTACTTAAGCAAAAGCAATGCTTAATGTTTTATTTGAGGATGATTCTCTCCTAGTAATTGATAAACCTCCGGGACTTGTTGTTGATCCGGCTGAAACCGTAAAAGAAGTCACTTTAGCTGATATTTTGCAGAGGGATTTTAATATCCAAGTTCCAAGAGGTGGAATAGTTCACAGGCTAGATAAGGACACCTCGGGGATTATACTAGTAGCTAAAACACAGCATGTTTTGGAAAATCTGCAAAGGCAATTTAAAGAGAGGCAGATTAAAAAAGAATATTTAGCTTTGGTGCATGGGGAGATTTCAAAAGCCGGAGTTGTGGAAGGAAGCATTGGGAGGAATCCGGGTAACAGGGAGAAGTTTATAGTGCTTGAGGATGGGAAAGAGGCAGTGACTGAATATGAACCAATTAAGAGTCTTCAGCTATCAGTCTTCAGTCTTCAGCAAATCTTTTCAGACTTTAATAAAATACAAATGAGGAAATTAGAAAGGCAAGCTTATAATGAATTTACTTTGGTTCGGTGCATGCCAAAAACTGGACGGACACACCAAATTAGGGTACATTTAAAGTACATCGGGCATCCGGTTGTTTCGGATGAAAAATACGGGGGCCGCAAGACATACAGACTGGATAAAAGGTGGTGTCCCAGAATATTTTTGCATGCAGCAAAAATAGGGTTTAATCATCCGGTTTCCGGTAGTTGGATGGAAGCAGAAAGCCCATTACCGGAAGATCTTAAAACAGCTTTAGCTAAACTAAATGAATAACATTTTTATACAACTTGCCATTATATTAGGTTTATGTTCAGTGTTAGGCTACGGTGTTGTCAGATTTAAATTACCCCTTTTGATTGCGTATTTATTGGGTGGGTTAATGATTGCTTCTACAGCGGTTTTCGACCCGAGAGCCTCGGAAGTTTTACACTTTTTACCGGAGATCGGAATTGCTTTTGTACTATTTTTGATAGGGATGGAATTGGACCTTCGTGAAATCAAAAGTTTGGGCAAGCCTATTCTTTTGGCGGGTACTTTACAGATTACTATTACAACGATTTTAGGGGCAACCCTGGCTAAGGTTTTAGGTTTTGGCCCTGTAGAATCATGGTATTTAGGGGTAGGACTTGCTTTTTCGTCCACAATTTTGGTTGTAAAGCTCTTAATGGATAAAAAAGATGAAGGTGCTTTATACGGAAAGTTAGCTGTCGGGATACTGATTTTAGAAGATGTTTTGGCAGTATTGCTTTTAGTTGTGTTGAGCGTTTCCAGTTCAATTTTAGGTTTAGGGTTTCAACAAACCTTCCCGATTTTGGCGTTAGCGTTTAAAGCGATTTTACTTTTTGGGTTAGTCTTTATATTAAGCAAGTTTGTATTGCCTTCTGTATTTAGGGCCGTATCTAAGCAAAAAGAGCTTCTTTTTATTACTGCTTTGGCCTGGTGTTTTATCTATATCTCGTTTGCTATTTTTTTGGGCTTTTCTGTGGTTATAGGGGCTTTTCTAGCAGGTATAGCATTAGCCAATTCCCCTTTCCATTATCAAATCCAAGGCAGGATTAAGCCTTTAAGGGAATTCTTTGTAGCCTTGTTTTTTGTTTATCTGGGAACACAAGTAGATTTTTCGGAGATCGGCAAGATTTATCCGCTGACGATACTTTTTACCGGTTACACTTTATTCTTGAAGCCTACCATTTTTTTGCTTATTTTGGGGATTTTCGGTTTTAGAAAACATACTATATTCCAGACAGCTTTAAGCCTGACCCATATTAGCGAATTTTCCCTGATTTTGCTTTTGGTGGGTTTTAAGCTGGGGTTTGTTAGCCAGCCTGCTTTGACAACTATTGCTTTATCAACAGTGTTATCCATGATTGTAGCTTCTGTGATGATTACCCATTCCCCCAAATTATATAAAAGGTTAAGCCGGATATTAGGTTTTTTTGAAAGAAAAAACTACAAACATGCTTTAGAAAGCTGGAGGCATTACCAAAATATGGAAGGCTTTGTGATAGTAATCGGCGCACGTAAGGTAGGGGGAGAGATTGTGAAATTGCTAAAGAGGGAAAAGATATCCCAAATAGTACTGGATTTTAATCCCTACCAAGTAGATATACTTATGAAAGAACAAATTCCGGTGCTTTACGGGGATATGGGGGATCCGGAGGTATTGGATAAGCTTAATCTGCATAGCGCCCGGATGGTTATTTCCACTTCTGCCAGCGAAGAGGACAATAAGTTGCTTTTGGAAGAATTAAGGTCAAGGCATATAAATATTCCGGTAATTGTAAGGGCTGAAACTGTTGATGAAGCTATAGGTTTGTACAAAGCAGGAGCTGATTTTGTAATTATTCCGGAAATTTTGGCAGGGGATTTCTTAGTGGAAAAATTAAGGGATCATTTGCCAAGCGGAAGCTTCTTTAAAAACCGGGCAGAGATAGAGTTGGAAAAGCTTTCCCACAAAACCCTCTCCTGGGGATAGTGTAAAATACACTAATGAAAAATTTTAAGATATTGCATAAAGATGGTAAAGCCAGGGTAGGAGAGTTAATTACCCCTCATGGTATTATAGAAACTCCTAATTTTAATCCGGTTGGCACACAAGCTGCGGTTAAAGCTTTATCACCAAAAGACTTAAAAGAAATAGGGGTGCAGATAGTTTTAGCCAATACTTACCATTTGATGCTGCGTCCGGGCGCAGATTTGATAGAAAAATTTGGGGGCCTCCATAAATTTATGGGCTGGGATAAGCCGATTATGACTGATTCAGGGGGCTTTCAGGTTTTTTCGCTAGGAATTGCACTTGAACATGGAAGCAGCAAAGTAGTTGGAAAAGGTGACAGTGAACCAAGGCCGAGGTTAAATAAGATTACGGAAGATGGGGTAACTTTTCAATCACATCTGGATGGGTCCAGGTATATTTTAACTCCTGAAAAATCTATCAGGATTCAGGCTCAACTGGGGGCTGATTTGATTGTGGCTTTTGACGACCATGAGTCCTCAAAACATACGCATGATGAAATGTTAAAGTCGATAGAGCTTACCAAGAGATGGGGTTTGCGGAGCCTTAAAGCGCATAAAACTAATCAGCTTATGTACGGGGTTGTGCATGGAGGGACGCATAAGGATTTAAGAGTCAGGTCTGCCAAATTTACAGATAAAAACTTTGAGGCTATTGCCATTGGCGGTATTTATGGAGACAGGCAAAAGCTCTGCGAAATTATTGACTGGGTAGTCCCGCAAGTTTCAGAAGAAAAGCCAAGGCATCTTTTAGGAATTGGCGAGGTAGAAGATTTATTTAACGGGATTGAGCGGGGAATAGATTTATTTGACTGTGTAGCGCCGACCAGGCGGGCCAGAAACGGCTCGTTGTATGTTTATCCTGACAGGATACTTAATTTAAGGCAAAGTAGGTTTACTGCTGATAAAAAACCAATAGATCCCCAATGCAGCTGCTATACCTGCGCTAATTTTTCAAGAGCCTATCTCCGCCACTTATTTTTTGCAGGGGAAATCTTATACCATCAACTGGCTACATACCATAATATCCATTTCATGACTAATTTAGTAAAGGATATCAGGGAAGCAATTAAAGAAGATAGATTCAATAAATTAAGGGGAACATAAAAGTCCCCCTCAATCTTCTTAAACTGCTGGCGCTTGTCCTGCGTTGGGATCTGCTACAGGTGCTTCAGGCCCGCCTTGACTCGCGTCAGGCGAGGCAGGAGCAACTGGTGTTTCTACTACAGGAGTTTCTGCAACCGGAGTTTGTCCTGCATTAGGATCTACAACCGGAGTTTGTCCTGCATTAGGATCTGCCATAGGTGCATTAGGATCTGTTGGATTCATTAAATGATTCACCCCCTTTCGGTTTTAAGTTTATCCTGTAACCAGTTGCGCGGTCAAGGGTTAATTAGTTACACTAATCTTATGCCCGTGAAATGGAAAGATGTCCGATCTAAAGTTAAAGTTAGAAAAAAAACCAGACTGGCTTTGATAGTTTTAGGACTCATAGCCGCTTTTATTATTTTGTCCTGGTCGGTCCAATTTGTCAGAAGTTTATTCATGCCGGTTAGCACAACTGAACGCAGGAATTATATCTGGAATAGACAATTTAATATTAATTTGCTAATCCGGACTACTCAAAATGCCATTTTAACCTATAACCCCAAGGAAGAAAAAATCATTATTATTAATATTCCTGATGAGCTTTTTTTGGAAGTGCCTTTTGGTTTTGGTAAGTGGCAGCTTAGGTCGGTCCATGGTTTGGGCGGTGATAAGTTATTAAAAGCTGCTTTGACAGATTTTTTAGCCATCCCGATTGACGGATTTTTGGATTTAAGCACTGCAAAAAATATTAATTCTGCCTCTGAAGTTATAAATACTTTAAGGCAAAATCCTTTTTCCGGTTTTAATTTATTATCTTCTTTAAAAACTGATTTAACTTTATGGGAAATATTGCAATTAAAAATAAGTATAAGCGGGGTTAGGTTTGATAAAATTAAGGAATTAGATTTGGTAGGGTTAAATATTTTAGAAAAAGAGAATTTAGCAGACGGGACACAAGTTTTGACTGCCGATCCGGTTAAGCTGGATAGTGTTTTATCAGATTTTGTTGATCCTACAGTTTCTTTAGAACACAAAACTATTGCAGTATTTAATGCAACAGACCATCCGCAGTTTGCCAATAAATGGGCTAGGCTGGTTGCCAATTTAGGAGGGAATGTAATTATTATTTCTAACGCCGATAAAAAGCTCGATAAAACTAAAGTAGCCGGGGAAAAGTCACTTACTTTAACAAGGCTTATGCAAATATTCGGTTCAAGTGGTAGAATTAGCCCATCGGATGAGGATACAGCTTCCTCCCGTGCCCAAATTAATTTATTTTTGGGAGAAGATTATTTTAAGAAATGATTTTGTGGGTAATGCTATTTTTAATAATTATAGCGGTCTCCTTTATTTTGGCTTTGCAGTCTATGAAGGATTTTCAGGAAATTCCTCAAAAAGCCAAGGAGGAATATGGTTTATTCTTAATACGCCACATTAACGGTTTGGATACTGCTATTTTGGATTCCATCCTGAAACAGGCAGGACAAGATGGTTCGATTGTCAGTATCGAAAGACTTTTCAAAGGTAACCTTACTACTCTTACCATATTCGGTCCAAAGACAGTGCTGACAAAATTTAATGATAATCTTGGACTCTTAGAATTAGAAGATTATGTAGCCAATTTAGATAGTAAGCACATCTCTACTTGGGAAATAGGGATGAAAGATGCTGCCCAATTTAGTCCTAAAGATATAAATAATATTTTTAACAGTTTGCCTAAGTTGGGCAAGGAAGACCAGTTTTTTTGGCAGGTGGTTTTAGGTCGGGATCAATCTCAAATTAGGGCTGCTCTTTATTCACAGGATGCAAAAAAGCATAAGACCTGGGTTCCGGGAAAATTTACTAAAGTCCCCAGGCCTTTCTCAGCAGAACAAATGATGGATTTTTATAAATTGCGCACCGTAAGCAGAGATAGTAAAATCCCGGTACTTACTCCCGAAAGTATTATGCAGCTTTTAAAGGTTTAATAATTTACGACTCCTGTTCTTCCTCTGATTCAGTATCATTATCAGTGTTGGCACTTTCTAAGTTAGTTAAGATATTGGTGGTCGGGGCGATTTGTGAGTGTTCTAAAAATGAGGACTGGTTTCTAAACCGCTTGCTTCTAAACGTTTCTTTGATAATGACTGATAAGCTATTGACTCGTACTGATTTGATAAATAACTCATATTTATTGCCGCCTTTTGCCAGTCTGGTTAAATGATGGCTAATATCATCTGGTAAAACTCCTAAATAATTTCCATTAGGATCAACGATAGTAATCTTCCTATTTTTTATCACCATACTAACTTCCATGCCGCAAAAAGCATGTGATAATTTTTGGGGTTCAGCAACCTTTAGCAAATTAACCATTTTGGTTTTGCCCGGTTCTTGTAGAAAAAGGGAGGCGGAAAGTTTTGTTATCCCGCAGGAGTTTGTATTTTGACCGTTAGGTTTGAAGGATTTAACAATTTTTAGATTTTTCTGGGCAATTGGGTTGTATGGGTCAATTTTTAAAACTTCGCAGTAGTATTTTTTTGCCAAATTCGGTCTGCCAAGCTCCATATAAGCCCGGGCCTGGCGGTTTAGGGCATCAATATTTTGCGGTTCCAGCCTGATGATATTTTTATTTAATTTAATGGCTTCATCCCACCTGGAATTTAGGGCCGCATCAATGGCTTGCTGGGACAGATTTACAGGCTGAAGGGGAATATCCATCTAAGGTTGAAAGTATAAAGATAATGTTAGTGACTTGTCAATGCTTTGGAGATTCTTCGGATGTCCCAAAAATATTTTACCGGCGTTAGAATTTTCTGGTATTATCAAATCATGCAAGAAATTCTCAGAGAGAATCTTAATGTCCATCATGTAATAGATTCTTCATTCGAGGCAACAACACCGGAAGTTGAAACTGCAAGAGAAGCTTTGAAAACAGGAGATTCTTGCCTTGTGCCTTATGAATTTGCGCAAAACAGCGTTGATTATAATAATTACAGATTGGGTTTGCCCACCATCATTTGTGAAATGAGGGATGGAAGAAGAATATTCCACTATGAGCTTGTGAATGAAAAAGAAGATCCGCGAAAAATAGAATTCCATAACTTTATAAAACCCGGTTTTGGTATGGATCCTTACCAGATTTCCAGTATTAAACATGAAGCTGAAGGCGCGACTTTAGGAAAACATGGTCGGGGAGGAACAGTCGCAGCTACAGCGGCTTTAGTTGATCACCATATAACCAGAATAGATTATGTTTCTATAGATAAACGCAGAAAGCCTTATAAAGCCAGAGGTACAATGAAAAATTTGCATCCGGACAGACAATCAGATTCACGTTTTGTCCTTGAGATCGAAGATTTATCTAAGCCTGTCGATGAAACAATTGTCAGTTTAAGCCTTGATCCGTCAAAACACCAACTTGCTGATTCGTTAAAACTTCTTCCCCGATATTTTATTCCGGCAAATCCATTTTATGAGCATGCACGTTTTGCTGGCAGAGGAAAGGTTCAAATACTTAATAATCTTTTTACAGTTTATGCAACAGGATTAGCCATTGATGAAAGAAGTACCTTCTTTTCCAAAGAAGAATTAGAATCAATAGGTTTTACAATAAAACCAGTTCAACTAGGAGGCGAAATACCCCGTATTGAGATCATCCCGGATGAGCTTATTGGAAGAAATCCGGAAGAAAAACTGACTGAACATGCGTACGAAGGCGGTTTAAGGCTGGAGAGTTTGGACAAATGCGTTTTAAACTGGAGCTTTTATGGTTTTGACCAGCGGTCTTTACGTTACAAATATAGTGTATCAAGATCTCATGATTCTTCATATATTAACGGGTATCTTGATAATTTAATTGGGATGGCATTAAGAAACTGCAATAAGCCGGAAATTTTTAAAAAACTTTTAGCAGCAAGTGTTTCAGAGGATGAGGAATTTACAGAAGCAAAGATAGATTCTAAATTTTTAATGAATCTTCCGGTTCAAACAAAAACCGCCTTTGAAATTGCCTGGAAAGAATTAACCGCAGAGCTGGGTTTAGGTACAGATATTCTGATTACGAACGACAAACATATGAAAGAAAAGGTAGAGGAAGCCAACAAAAAAGTATTGTTTATTAATTCTAAAGCAGTTGTTGATGCCTTAAGCAACAATTTAGGAATAGGCAAAGCAGAAGACGTTTTAGGAGTCACAAAAGCCGCAGAACCAACAGGGGAATTAATCCGTTGTACGCGTTATGATCGGGAGCGTCATTTGAAATTGGCTGTAGACAGCGCTGTGGAAGCGATGTGGATTGGCAATGGGGTTATCAGGGAAAAAGAGTTGTACACAGTTATTAAAAGAAAAGGATTTGATGAATATAATGAGTTTTCTGATTTGCCCGAAAGTGTCCAAAGGTTTGTTAAGAATTATCTTTTGCTTGGCGGTAAGTGCGATGTCAGGGCAGGAGGAAATATATTTGAGTTTGAGCTTTCAAGCAGTAGCGAATATGAGGCAAAAATAAAATTCAAAAAAGGAAAATTGGATGCTCCAAAATCTGGAATAGAGATTCGTTTGACGGCAGACGACGGAAAATCAACTCGAGTTTTTAAACAACTCACCAGTGGAATCGCTGAAGAAATCAAAGAGTTTGAAAAAGAAGATAACGCGATAGATTGGGTAAAATATGCCCGAGCAAAAAGATCGGAAGAAGAAGCATTAGAAATTGCTATAGCAAAAGAAAGAGAAATTTTTGTAAAGAAGGAGGAAGAGAAGACAAAGAATTCAGTAGCGCAGGAAAGAAGAAAAAGAGAAATTTTAAATAAAATCCGTTCGAAAATTACTCTGCCTTCCGCTGTCCGGACATTGGCGGCCGCCGGCATAGCAGGAGGCTTATTATGGGGAGGAAATGTTGTTGGTGAAAAATTAGCTGAAACAGGAATAATCCGTCCTTTCATTTCTCCGGAAATAAGTATCGGAGGATTAACTCTTAGGCTTCCTAATCTTGATTTTGGGGTAAAAAAGATAGGGGGGATTAGGGTGCCTTGGTTTGAAAATAGGCTTCCCGACAAAATTACTTCCGGAGAATTGGAGATTCTTGAGCCTGTTGCCATGGCCAAAGTATTAAAAATCCCAACTGAAAACCGCATGCGGGCTTTTCCCTGGAAAACAGGGGATAGGGTAGGATATTTTCCCCTCGAGGAGTTGATGAATACAAATGATGCGGCGCTTGGAAGAAGGTTGGATTTAATGCAGTCTTTTGAAAATGCAGAGATAAAAGATTCTTTGGAAGGAGTTGCAATAGTTGCGGGTCCGGATGAATTGGTTTACAAACAGCAATACTTGTACCAGAGTTTGTACCCGCCGGTCGGATGGAAAATAACCAGAATATACCAAAAAGGAGGAAAAGAACCTTTAACAAATAAAATAGGGGCTTTATATTGGAAAGACGAGAGAGATATCCCAAAGGATTTAATTGTGGTAGTAAAAAGCATTGATGAATATAATGAAAACGTTGGAGAAGGAACTTCTTCTCAAGTTTCTACGCTTGGCAAAAGCTCGCCTTTTGGCGAATATACCCCTAGATTTGATGCGACTAAAGCGATGGAATTAAATGAGAAATTAAAAGACCCTTTCCTTAAACAGCTTCACAAAGATTTTGCCGAAGAGATGCAGGCATGGCAAACTGGTGAAAAAAGGGATAAAAAAGAAGCGACGAAAATAATAATGAAATATCTGAATAAGTTTGCTTATTACTCGGATTATTCAAGAGAGTATGGTTTGGGTTTTCAAATAAATAAAAAGGGAACCGGCTATGATACGCTTATTTCTATAGCAGATAAAAAAGACGAAGGTTATTTTTGCAGTGTGGCGTCTAACGCCGCTTCGGAATTTTTGAAATCAGTTGGAGTCTATGCTTCTAACCAGCCGGGAAATAATCTTTATCTCGTTGATGATCTTTTATATTCGAATGTTTCCCACCAAAATAATTTAATTTATGCCCCTGACGGCACTTTGATTTATGCTGATTTTACCCCCTGGCTTATTAGAAACGATGATTACGCTTCGAAAAAATTAGCGGCTTCGGGAATGAATGTAGCAGAAAGGGTCAGAGAAGCAAAAAACAGAAAAGATATACCTTATATAGGTTCGATAGTTGAAGGAGGACACCAATTATTAAAACAAATCCAGACATGGGATGCCTTAAGAAATACGGCGGAAAAAGCAGGCATACCTTTGGGAACTTTAGCTATTTCTTTCTTTGCTTTAAAAAAACTTCTTCCTCATTTAAAACAAAGGGAGGTTAGGAAAAGAATTGAAAGATCTGTTTCGGTAGGTCAAGTAGCACCGGTAGAACAGGCGCTTATTGCCTCTATAGTTTACCGATTAGCAAATGACGAGGATGCGGATGTAGATACCCAATTAAAACTTTTGAGTAAATTCAGTTTAAAGGAACACGGACCCGGTCTGGAATGGCTGACGGCAGACCAAAAAGGGATTCCATGTCTTATGGATGAGAATGGATTATTGGATCAGAGAGAAGTATTTGCCAGATTAGCATGGGAATATGTCCGGAATAATAGAGATGTGCAAGATAGGTTTATGCCATCCCTGCGTTATGATTTTGTTAAGCTGGGTGAAGAGTTTAAAAGCGAAGGGGATAACCCTGATAATGATCCTGAAAATTTTCGAAGATACCGTATGAAGGAAATATACGTTCCTTCCGATTTTCAGTATTTATATGATATGGCAGTATTAATTAAGACAGGACAAAAAAGAACTAGCGAAGGAAATAATCCCCATCCTGAAATTATAAAAAATGCAATAGAAAATCTTGTAAGCAGAGGATTGGTTTTCGATTCGAAATTATATCTTCTGAATGCATTGTATATTCAAATTACAGGAAGACAGCTTCCTTCAACCATTGCAAAAAGTTAAATATATGTCAGATAAAAAAGCCGGAAACAATTTAAACAATTTTGATTTTTTTCAATTGCTAGGGTTGGGGGAACTGAATTTGGAAAAGAAAAAGGAAATAAATAATGAAATTAACAGTTTGATTTGGGACAAATTTATATTGTCGGAACTGGACAAATTATTGGATCAGCAATCGCTTGAAATAGTTGAAAAAATGATAGATGAACGGAAAAACGCCGAAGATATTTTAAAATTCATACTCCGGAAACTTCCGCAGCTGGAAGATGTTTTATCAAGAATTTCAGTTGAAGTCAAAAAGACAATCATGGAAGGTCAATTCAATAAAATGATTGAAAATCTCGAAATAACTTTGCCCGCTGTAAAAGAGGAAAAAGACAGAATAGAGATTACTGGAAAAATTGAGAAATACCTAAAAGCAAAAAATATGCTGGAACAAGAAGATTGGGAGGGTCTGGAGGAAATGTAGATCTTTTATGTTTATGTTAGAATATCTGTCATGTCTGGGCATTCAAAGTGGAGCACAATTAAAAGACAAAAGGGCGTAGCAGATATCAAACGCGGCCAGACTTTTACTAAACTGGCCAATGCTATTTCTATTGCCGCAAAAATGGGAGGCTCCGGTAATCCCGATGATAATCCCAGGCTCCGTATGATTATTGATGAGGCAAGAAGCGTCAATATGCCCAAAGATAACATCCAGCGGGCGATTGACAGGGGCCTTGGTAAGTTGCCCGGACAGAGTCTGGAAGAGGTTCTCTATGAAGGCTTTGGTCCTGCCAAAACAGCCTTTTTAGTTGAAGGTGTGACCGATAATAAACTTAGGACGCTTCAGGAAGTAAAAAATATTTTTGAAAGGAATGGGGGTGCTTTGGGAGGACAGGGAAGTGTGGCATATATGTTTGACAGAGTAGGAGAAATAAGGGTAAAGGGGAAAGGGGGAAGTGATGAGGATGAAACTTTAGAACTGATAGATTTAGGAGCTGAAGATATAGAAAGTTTTGAAGAGGATGGAATACGAAAGTATTTAGTATATACAGAAGGCTCAGAATTAAATACTATGGGTAATAAAATTACCCAAGCAGGGTATGGGGTAGAATCCCAAGAATTGGTATATAAACCTAATGTTTTAGTATCGGTAAATGATGCAGAAGCCACCAAAAAAGTTTTAGATTTTACAGAGAAACTAGAGGAATTAGATGATGTGCAAAAAGTTTATGCTAATTTTGATATAGATGAGAAACTAATATAGCTTTCAGTCATCAGTCTTCAGCTTTCAGACTTTTCTGAATTTGTCTGACGACTGACAGCTGATAGCTGATGACTATGATTATACTTGGTATTGATCCCGGGACTGCTACAACCGGATATGGATTGATAAAAATTCCTGATGATATTTTAGGCAGGGAGTTTGATTATGGTATTGAGCTGATAACCTACGGCAACATTTCTACGCCTAAGGATAGATTAATGCAAGATCGCCTGCAGATGATATATAGCGAATTATCCTCCGTCATTAAAAAATATCAGCCCGACCAAATGATTTGCGAGATGCTTTTTTTTGGGTCCAATACCAAAACTGCTATCATGGTCGGGCAGGCAAGGGGAGTAATTATGTTAACTGCTTCCCAGAATAATATTCCCTTTCAGGATTATACAGGGCCACAAATTAAGCTGATGGTGGCCGGATCAGGCCGGGCAGATAAAAACCAAGTACATGATGGGGTCAGAAAATTTTTGGGCACACCCGGCAGAAGAAAAAATAAACTTAAGGCAAGATGGAAGGGTGGGCATTTGGATGATGCTACAGATGCTTTGGCCATAGCAATTTGTCATGTGCTAAAGTTAGTATCTAAATAAAATTCGAAG
Organism: Candidatus Daviesbacteria bacterium; assembly: GCA_016183265.1. Lineage (GTDB taxonomy): Bacteria > Patescibacteriota > Microgenomatia > Daviesbacterales > UBA10151 > UBA10151. The sequence goes on from JACPEX010000034.1 coordinate 18,655, forward strand.
CACGAAATACTAAATTCTAAACAAATTCAAATGTCCAAAATACAAAATACAAAAACATTTTGAATTTTGAAAATTAGAATTTTAATATTGTTTCGGATTTCGATATTAGAATTTCGGATTTATGAATTTAAATAAGCGGCAGAAAATAGTTATCAGCACGGTTATCCTAACTATAGGATTATTATCAACCCAACTGGTTGACTTTAATTTAAGGTTTAGGTTTTTAGGAGGACTGGCAATCCTGGCATATGCCCTCTCTGTTTGGTCTTTATGGGAAGGATTAAATCTGACTAAAGCTTTTGTGCTGATGATTTTGCCGACCTTTTTTGCGGCAGGGGTGGCAAGTTTTTATTTCTTGCTGCCGGTTAGATGGCTAACCAGGCTGCCGGTGGCTTTGCTGTTTGGTTTGACTTTCTATTTATTGCTTTTGGCCCAAAATGTTTTTAATGTTGCAAGTTTACGGACTATACCTTTATACCGGGCAGCCTCTACAGCCAGTTTTTTGTTTACTTTGCTTGCAGCCTTTTTTATATATAATGTAGTTTTTGCCTTTAACTTATTGTTTATTTGGAATGGCTTGATAGTTGCATTGATAAGTTTCCCTTTAATTTTACAAGTGTTATGGTCAATTCAAATGGAGGATAGAATTTCTGGCGCAATTGTTATTCAAAGCGCCATTTTAAGCTTAGTGCTGGGGGAGTTAGCTTTAAGTTTTTCCTTTTGGCCGATGTATCCGATTATTTGGCCTTTAACACTATCATCTGCCATGTATGTCTTCTTAGGTCTGGCTACGGGGATATTAAGGGGAAGAACGAATAAGAGGGTAGTGTGGGAGTATGTAGGAATCGGGACAGTGATGTTTCTAGTTAGTTTTTTTACTACTTCATGGGTGGGGTAGGGGTGTGAAAAATTATATAGGATATCGTGAAAAGAGTAGTTGATATAGTATGATATGGTTGTTAGGCACGAGTATTGATAATTATAGGACTTATGATGCCTGATTGTGGCATACTTTGTGGATAAGTGCCGGAAGAGAGGTGTTCTTTCAGCTATTTGCTGTAAGCTATTAGCGGTTAGCAGCGAATGACGAGTAGCGAAAAGCTAGTAGCCTTTCTCGCGATCCTCCTCTTTTTGGAAACCCCGGCAACTTCCCTATATTCATCATGTCGCACAATATGTGCTAGAACAGGAATCGGAGGAGTGGTCTTCGGGTAAATTAAAAATTCAAAATGTAAAATTCAAAATTTTTTATAAAAAATTATTGTGTATTTATTTTGTTATATTTCCTACTGGTTTTTTCTTAAAATTCTTAATTCTAAATTCATAATTCTTAATTCTTCTTTAGGGCTTTAGGACAATCTAAACTCAGATGATCTATCCTACGTCTTCTCCCCTGGAAAGCCGTTTTTGAGGCCTTCTAGGGCCTCGTGCCTGGCAGGCCTCAACAGGGCTATTTCTCTGGTTGTTAAACAGTTATTCTCTGTCATAGAAACAAAAAGCAGTTATCTATTAGGAATGTTTTACCATGATCAGTGCATTTTAATGCTTGACAGGGCCTGTTTGGCCTTGGTATTATTCTTGTAATCAGCATTACACGAAGTCTAATTATGCCCAACCTTTCTGTTCAAAATTTAAAAAATCCTCAAGATTCTCTTATTTTTTCCAACATGGATTTGATAGAAGACTTCTTTCTTTTCTTGCAAACAAATAACTATTCCCCTATGACCGTATATCATTATAAAAACGACCTTGCCATATTTGATAATTTTTTGAAATCACGGAATTTAAGAGTTAAAGATTTGGATAAACGTTTAATATTTGAATTTAAAGCCTACCTTTCGTCTGACGAGAGACAAACTGCCACTACTCATCTGGAGGGAGCAATTAGATTGTCCTCAGCAAGTATAAACAGATGTTTATCCGCAGTGAGAGCTTATATAAGGTTTTTAATAGAACAAGATTATGATACTCCGGTTGTTCCGGATCAGTTTAAGATGGTTAAAAGGGAACGTCCGCACCCAAACGTCGCAGAATTTAATGAATTTGTTAATTTAATGGGATCAGTTTCAACGATGGAAAAAGATCCAGTAATTGCTATTCGTAACAGGGCCATTCTGGAGGTTTTATTTTCGACTGGACTTCGTATTTCAGAGCTTGTTGGTTTAAACAGAAAGGATATAAATCTTGAAGGTACCATTTTTATAACAGGTAAAGGACGCAAGCAAAGGTTTGTGTATTTAACTGAGCGAAGTCAATTTTACTTAGATCAGTATATGTCAATAAGGAAAGATAATCAGAAGGCTCTATTTATACCAACTAAAACAAGAAGCAAAGATAAACTTTCTTCAAGATTGACTGCCAGATATGTGCAAGAACGACTTAAAACATATTGCGAGAAATTGAGAATAAATTTGCCAACAACGCCTCATTCTTTCAGACATGGATTTGCCACATATCTTGCTGAGAATGGGGCATCTCCTGCCGCTATCCAAATACTCCTTGGACACGAATCGCTGAATACAACTACGCGTTATATTAATGCTTCTGATAGATTTGCTCAAGAAACTCATCGAAAATACCATCCTTTAGCTGGAATTAATGACAAGTGAGGATTTGGCGGGATTGACAAAGCTGGGGCTTTAGTCCACTATAATTAAAGAGCCCTAAATACATGGGAAACTTTTTAAATCTTTTAAAAGATGAGGCATCTACCCTGCTTCGCGATAAAAAAAACCTGATTAATCTTCTTATTTTGGGGATATTAATTTTAGGGTTATTTTTGGGGATTGATTTGGCGCGGCGTGAGCAAATTTTTAAATCCCGGGCTACCGCTGAAGTATTTGATTTTTCAGCAGGTCGGAATATGGAACGCCGGAACAACCAGTGGGTGGCTTTAAGAAATGACATCTCTTTTAACATCACTTCCCCATGGGAATCCGGATCCTCAGGAGGCAGTTTTTCTGGGGGAACTGACGGGTCAGAAGGAACTGAACCCAAAGCCAATGATTATGGTTGGTATTGTAAAGATAATGACACTATTTGGCAGATTAAAGATGGGGAGAAAAGTTTTTATTGTGATTGTAGTCCCAATGCGACAATTGCTGATTGTAAGGGGACTGTTTGTAAAGCTAAATCAATTAATGACGGGTCACATACTACTGATGCAGGATGTTATGATTCTTCAAGCTCTTCCGGGGGTTCTTCTTCCATGGATGCCAGCCAGGCTTGTGAGGCAGCCCGTAAGGAGTTAAATAAAGCTGCTGGGGGGACTGAAACCCAGGGAATGTTTAGTAATTCTACTTGTGATGAGGTTAAAAATAAGGTTTGTAATAATTGTTCGCTCTTTGTGCCCCCAAGCTCTATCCGTGATGCCCTGTGTCCGGGTACCTGTAAAACTACTAGTTTATTTGTAAAAACAGCTTATGCTCAAGAAGCTTGCATAGATGATTCTGGATGCGGTGATCTTCCGCAGTATTGCGAAGGAAATGACACCTGGCAATGTACCGGAGGATATTGCGGAGATGGTACTTGCCAGCGGACTTGCAATAAGGTAAATGGTAATCCTGCTGGTTGCGGTGGTAATCCTCCACCAGCTGATGAGTCTTGGTGTACTGCCGGTCGTCATGTTTGCGGGGATATCGGTACTCCGCAGGGATCATGTACAAAAGACGGTAAATCATGCACAAGGTTTGAAACTTATCAGTGTACTACCTCAAGTGGTGTTAATTATTGTGGTGATAAGGGCGCTGGCACTAGCGGTGATTACGAATGCCGTAACTGCAGCGCTTGTTCGGCAGGCTATAATGAGATTGGCGATAGCACTGTTATAAACAATATGAGGAATGGAAACTATCAAGTCGATAATCAAATCGTCGGTTCGAATCTACAACCATATACAGGTACTGGTCTATGCGGGTATAAATATTACCAGACAGATCCTAATAATTCTACGTTACCAAACGGAGATGTTTGCGCAAAAATTGTTTTTGGGGAATTACGTGACCAAAATGCTTGTCGCCCCATCACCACCAAAATTTATATTGATCCTAATCCGGCTAATTCCGGAGCCAGCGTGACTGTTATTGCCACTGCAGGAAGAGAATGTTCTACCGGTATTCATTTAACCTCAGGAGCAGGTTTAACAAGTTGCAGTCCTTCCGGTGGAAGCACTTGCAGTGGTGGTAATCCAAAGGATTCCAGTGCTTGTTGGTGGAAGTGGACTTGTACTGCCGGCACTGCCGGCAATTATAATGCCAGCTTTAATGCCTCAGGGACAAATTGCGCATCAAACCCTACTCCCTATACAATTGGAGGATCTGTACCCCCATCCGCTCCTCCAGGTGGTTCTATTACCACTACCAGGTATAGGATGGCAGAAAGTTTGGCTGATTTAAATAATGCTGCTTGGGTGACTTATACTGCAGGTGGGGTAAATATTGATAATTTCAGGTTTGCAGATGCAACAGCGGGGAATAAGTTTATCTTTGTCCAGTTTGAAGGCACAGATGCAAACGGCGCAACCGTCACTACTAATTCAACCACTTGTCCAAAATGCCAAGCCCAAGTTAGATTATTAGGTGACCCCCCTGCTGTGACCGGCTGTTCTTTGGGTTTTGAGGGAACTAATACTGTTTTAAATATCAGCGGCAGGAATTTTGGTTCTACCAAGGGATCAGCCAAAAGCAATGACACATCGTTAACAATCAGGCAGTGGAATAATACCAGTATCCAGGCCGTATTTCCAAATGCCCCTACGGGAGAGGAATTTCCTGTTAGTGTAACTAATTCTGATAATCAGGAAGGTCCGGGAAGATGCAGCGCTATTACTCAGCTTTCTTTAGGGGCCAGGGTTTTTTGCCGGGCGCCTTCTTCCGGCGATACTGATAATGTGGATCTGGTGTTGGCCGAAGCTTTTGCCGGCGGTAAAAAGACTAAACAAAAAGTCAGAATTGACAAAGATGGTGTAATTGGCGGTTTGAATCAAAAATTGGAATCAGGTAAAAAATATAAAATTTCGCTAAAAGCCCCCAAATCTTTACGGAAAACCGTGGAATTTACTGCCGGAGACGGCACTACCAATGTGCCTAATTTTATTTTGCCGGTGGGTGATATTTCCCCGGCTGATGGCGGAGACGGTTCAATTAACGCCTCGGATAAGTCAGAGTTAAACAGGCAGTGGATTATTGCCGGCAGCGGTAGCGGAAGGACCGGGGACTTTAACTCAGACGGCAGGGTTAATTCTATAGATTGGGCTTGTATGAGATATGATTTTGGAAGCGTAGATGACGCAGAGCCGGTTGCGCCCGCTGCACCCGCGATTGGTGTAGGTTCAACTGTTGCGCGGTGATATACTTATGTAGTACAAATTAAGTATGGATAATTTTAA
>JACPEX010000032.1 GCA_016183265.1 Candidatus Daviesbacteria bacterium
AACCCCGAATTTAATAGAAGTTTCAGAAGTTGTTTCTTTTGACCCCAAACCCTCACCCTCCCCGACACCCCTAAATTCCCCTGCCCGCAATGCTAGCGCAAGCGTTGCAGGCGGGCCAAATCTCCCTAATTCTTCTGCTTTACCTGCTTTATTTTCTGGCCTTACATGGGAAGTAACCAAAAGCAAAACTTTAATCTTCACCTCAGGTTTAAGGAAAATTGAACAGGAGGGAGTGTATCTTGAATCAGCTCAGGTTCTCAATTTCCCCCAAGATTTTATCAATTACTATACCAATCAATTAACCAATTCTGGTTTTAAACAAACCTTAAATTCTTCTGAACCCACAGGCACTACTATTACCTATGCCAAAGAAGATTTATTCCTGACTTTTGGAGTTAAAAATATTTACACTGGTTCTGGTGATACCAAAAAACTTATTGGCTACAAAGCCTTTATTGAACACAACTGACATGAAATCAAGAGGCTTCACTCTTGTTGAACTATTAGTAACCATTGCCATCATTTCAATCCTTTCAGCTGTAGTTATCCTTATTGTTAACCCTATGGAACTCTTGAGAAGAAGCAGGGATGCCACAAGACTTAAGGATTTAGACAATTTACAACAGGCCATCAATATTGCCATGCAGGATGCTGTAACGAGCGAAAAAGAAGTGCTGTGCAATGGCACTGACTTTCCCTGTTCAGGCAAAAGCGGTGGAAATGGTGCAGGCACAAGAGTATCTGACGGTACAGGCTGGGTTAAAGTTAATTTAAGTTCCCAAAAAGCTGTTTCTTTACCTACCTTACCTGTTGATCCAGTCAATGACTTAACCTACCACTATACATATTGTGCTGATACTATTGGCTGGGAAATTAACACTACTTTGGAATCTGACCAGTTAAGTTACAAAATGGCAGCTGACGGAGGGAATGAAGCAGATAAATATGAAGTTGGCTCAAGCTATTTATTAATCAGTTCTGGTGGTGTTTGTGAATTTTAGAAAATCTATTAACCCCATAGTTATTTGAATTCATAACCAAATTTTTGTATAATTTGCGGATGCACGAACGAGTTCCGTTTAATTCATTAATAATCGAAAAAAGTTTCATAGAACTTGGATTACCGATTCAGGATATTTATACTTTAAAAGATAATCCCGAAGTAATTGTTAGAGCCGGTATGTATGATGAATATGACGGCACAGAAGACAGGTATGGCTGCTTTCAAGAACATCTGGATAATAGGGATCTACTGAACAAATTGCAGGATCAGTACGGCTTATTTATCCCGGATTTCGATATTGTTGTTGGGGGGCACAAAAGATTCTACATTGTTACACAAAGAGTACATGGGGTTAATCTTCACTATCGAACTTTTGCAGAAGATGAAGCAGACGAAGCAAAAGGAAAATTAGATAAGTTCTATTCTACCCTCGGTGACGTCTTGATTGATGCTGCCCAAAGCGGCGGAAAAATGATTGGTGATTTGACCCGGGCAGGGGCAGATAAATCCGGAAATAAACAATGGGTATATGGTAAAAGAAAAGGTGATTTGGAAAATCAAGTTTGGTTGGTTGACCTTGGTCCTTGTGTGACGGAATATATACCGCCGCATGATAAGATCTTTTGCATAAACCAGTTCCCATGGTTATTTGAAATGATTGTTGAGAGCGAGAAAAAATTAGGTTGTCGTTTTGACGAAGCAAGGGAAAAAGTGCTTGATTATCTTAAAACGGAAAGATCCACTTTTTCTGATACTGATTTAATTGCCAGACAGATAGACATGTTCTTCCGTCATCAGCAAATGTTTGGAAATATTCTTTAAACTTACACCGCTCTAAGACTTGTGATAAGCTGAATATATGCCCAAGTTAATTACTGTTTCAGAAAATTTACTTTCCCTAAAATCCCCAAATTCCCCGAATCGCCCCGATCTCCCTTATCAACACAAAAAGCCTTTTATTTTAGATAGTTACTACACCGATCCTATCGGTGGAACTATCGCAAGGTTCTCGAACGCAGTGAGAGGTTCTTTAGAGCAATTAGCTCGCAAGAACTGGAGGTTCTTATCAAGACCAATTACTCAAACTCCAAGAAGAAGCTAAAAATAAAAAACTCGGCCTGTGGGGATAAGTTTACTATTAAGGCTTTTTTGATCTTGGATAACCTGCCCATAATAATATACCTGCCGCACCGGCTATGTTCAAATTAGCCCAGGTGGCAAAGACAAATAGAGCATCCATCGTAATCCCAGGGTGCGATAATGCCCATGCTATATCGAATCCTACTGCTAAAGAATTACTTACACACGCAAATCCCAAGAAAGCTTTGGGAGCTGACATAGTATTAAATTTACTTAATAAACGACTAGGTCTTTTCGGAGCCTGGAGGTCTATAGCTGGAACTTCGGGAGTAGAGATCTCTGGTTGGCTTTCTTTAATAGCTTCAAGATTCACAGGTGGAGTTTCCACTCTAGAAGTTTCTGTAATAACAGTTCTTGAGGGCTCGGAAACAACAGGAGTAACAATTTCGGGTTTAGGAGCTTCCGACTCTTTTTTATTAGCCTTTAAAAAAGCCTCAATTTCAGAAATTAATTCACCTTGCTCTGGATTAGGTGTAGACATAACTTCCAATTATATCACACTATAGGTTGAAAATCAAGATAGAGTTATTTTAATTCTGATCTTTTTAAATCCCAAAAATCATAAAAAACGGAGGCTATATACAAAATAACAAGACTTACATCAAAAACTGGAAATTTCCCCACAAAAAGGGAAATTACTACAGAGGTCATCTCTAAAGATAAGCCTATCAGTAACATAAATAAGCCAGTGGTTAAATGTGCTAAAAACCTTGAATTAAATGTATGGGTAATTTTCTCATAAGTAAAAGCAAAATTTCCAAAGCATGCAGCCACCAACAAGATACTGATAGACCCAACCATAGCTCCTACTAACAAACTACCCTCAAGAGTCCCTGTAAAAAGTTGTGCGCTCGACTTAAAAGATTCATTAACCCAAAAATAACTAGGCACTAAAATTGATATTAAAATTACATTTTTTACCAAGTTTTCAAATAAAATATTTTTCATTATTATTTTCCGGGTAGGGCTTCAAAATCAGGTGGCATTAAATTAATCCTATCATTGTATAATATTCTTATGCAAAGTCCGGAAGATCCAGTGTCTCAAGAAAATCCTGCAAATAATATTTCCTACAAAACTGACAGGGAGGCTATTTTAGCTACTGTTGGATTAATCGAGCAGGAAATACTAAGAACATATAGATCACTTCAAGGTAAAGGCCGTGATGGATCAAGCACTAATGTTGTTCCAAAGCCAATAACCATTGAGGATATTTCTGCAGGAAAACTACCGGAACCTCACACAACTGAAGATATAAAAAAAGCAGGGCATGAATATAGTGGTGCCTGGAAGGTTGTAGACCGGCAAGGTATAGCTGTAGTGCTTTTGGTAGACCAACTGGCACTAGCAGATGAAACATTAGAAATT
>JACPEX010000009.1 GCA_016183265.1 Candidatus Daviesbacteria bacterium
ACCGCCATCCTGGGGAGAACCGGCCGAAGGCCCTGTGCTGAGCGAAGCCGAAGCAGTGGCGGTTTTGGGAATGGGAGAAGTCCAGGCTCCTGAGGCACCTGTTTTGCCTAAATTCTTAGAAACTATCCCTAAATCAAAAGTATTGATAATACCGTCTTTATTTAAATCAGTATTTTCATTCCAGTTTGAAGAGTTTGAGCTGGTACCAAGAGCTTTTTGGATAATGGAGTAATCGGCGGAGTTTATGACATTGTCTTCATTTAGATCTCCGGAAGTTAAGTTTACAGTCTGGCCGTCGCTTAAATTAGTAATTATCGGAGACATAGTAAAAGTGACAGCATTGGCAATTTGGGCCGGGCCTTTGATTAAAGCAGTATACTTGGATCCGGGACTTAAGCCTGCCAAAGAAAGCCCTTGATATTCGCCGCTGGCCGGTAAATTAACATTAAAATTTAGGACAAATTTAGGGTTTGAGGCGGGCGTCCCCTCGGCAATTCCCACGAATACCTTGCCGGTTTGGTTTGCGGCGGGCCTTCCTTCTAAAGCGACTTTAAAAGATAGGGTCGGACCAAAGGAGGTGGCAATAGTCGGAGAAGAAGAACTGGGTTCAGGTGAAGCCGAAGAAGATGCTTCAGAGCTTGATCCGGCTGTTGATGTGACATTGAGTAGTTCTTTGGCAGTCGGGCTGGATGGTTTAGCTATTGGTTTGGGGGTAACCTTGGCTATTGGCTTAGAGGATTTTTGTTCGCTGGCCTGGCTTTGGGTATTGGTATATTGAGCAGACAAATAAGCTCCTACCGGAATAGAGAGTAGGATAAATACGTATATCCCCAAAAGCAGTCTTTGTTTAAAAGTTGAGAACATTTTATCAGTCGTCAGTCGTCAGTCGTCAGTCGTCAGATTTTAAGTCTGATAGCTGAGAGCTGATGACTGATAGCTATTATTAGTGTATATTTATTAGGTAGAGTTAGCAATATGTTTAAAATTTTATTTAATACAATCCTAGGTTTGGTTTTGATCTTTATTTGGTCGCGGTTTGTTGACTTAAGTCAAATTTTTGCCACATTATCAAAAGTGAACGTTATTTATTTAGTGCCTGTAGCTTTATTTATGCTGCTTTCTCCTATAATGCGTGCTATCAGGTTGAAAATATTTTTGGCAGAAATTGCTAAAGTTAAACTTTTAGACTTGATTTTTTTAAACGGTGCGGCTCAGCTGTTAAATTTCTTCATTCCTATTAGGGCAGGAGAGTTTGTTAAAGGAATTTATCTTAATACCCATTATAAATTACCTTTGGGAAAATCAGTAGTTTGGATATTTATAGACCGATTTGTGGATTTTTTGACAGTATTGCTTTTGGCTGCTGTGCTGTTTTTCGTTGCTCCAACCTCTCTTAGTATAAATTTTATAATGATTATAACTATTATACTAATAGCTGTCGTGGCTTTAACCTGGCTAGCAGTCTATCAGGCAAATGTTACCCAAAAGTTGTTCAGATTTTTGAGGTATCTGTTAATAGTAAAGTCTATTAAGATATATTTTGATAGGTTTAGCATTTTCATTCTAGATTCATTCGCTATCTTAAACAGGCACCCTAAAGATTTAGTGCTTATGTTGGCGATAACCGTTGTGGCATATGCAGCAGATGCAGCTATTTGGTATTTTACCTTCATTTCCTTAGGGGCAAATCAAAGCTATTTGAAAATGTATTTGGGGCAGCTTTTGTCTGCTTTAACTTATCTTATTCCGGCAGCTCCCGGGTATATTGGCTCAGCTGAGGCTTCCGGTTTGCTGATACTTTCCGGAATATTTGGTATTGCCCCTAATTTAGCCTCAGCTATGACTGTTTTGTTTCACATAAATTCAGCCATTTTCGTCCTAATTTTTGGCCTTATTTCTATCTATAGCCTAAAAATTGAAGTCGGGACTTTACTAAAAAGGGTTTTAAAAAGAGAAGAATGATTGAAGATTGGCAAATTGATTACTACATCTCTCCGTCGGGCGATAGCCCAGTTAAGAATTTTCTGGATAAACGTCCTACTGCCAAAGCAAAAGCTTTTAGGATTTTCCAATATATTAAGGAATATGGGTTAACTGCAGCAATTCCCCATATCAAGAAACTAACTGGTACGCAGCTCTGGGAGATCAGGATTCTGGGAGAGGATAACGTACGTATTCTTTACGTAACCATGCAAGGAGGGAGAATTTTGTTGCTTCATGCATTTGCCAAAAAGACTAACAAAACCCCTCCTAAAGAGATTGATACTGCTTTATCGAGAATTCCGCCAATTGACAAATGATATCTTCTAAGATATCATTAAATTATGAGAAAATATACTTTTGAACAACATTTAAAAGAGAGCCTTAAAGATCCGGAATTCAGGAAAATATGGGAGGAATCTGAACTTGAATATCAGTTAGGCAGACAACTTATTGAAGCACGCCTTAAAAAGAATATTTCACAAAGGGATTTGGCTAAAAAAGCCCATACTACCCAGGCTGTAATTTCCAGAATCGAAGGGATGAATTCAAACCCATCAATAGGTCTTTTGAAGAAAATTGCCCGGGCACTGGGTGCGAAAATCCAAATCTCATTTTCCTAACAGGGAATTATTTACGAGATCCTTGACAAAATATTCAGGTTTTTGGGCACTCTCCGGATCAATAATACCTTGTAATTCTCGGCAGATCTTGTTTGAGATAAACGGTTGCCAGAAGGCATAACTTCTGACCCATCTCAAGTTTCTGTCTGCAGCAATAATATCTTTAAGTTCGATAATTCGTCCTTGAGGATCAAACCCCAATCCGTCTTGCCAAAGATCAGGATACCTGCTTGGGAATTCTGAGGCTATCATTCTTTCCCAAGGTATCAGGTAAGTAGCATAGGGTCTCTCTCCTGGTAGCGGAATACTCGTTGAACTCATGTCATCAGCTAAATGAACAATTTTATCTACCATTCTACCAGGCATCAATGAAGGAATGCTATCTTGCATGCCAGCCCTGGCAGCCTTTTTACGAAATACCTCGATCCTTTTATTAGTATCATGTTTTAATGCTCTCTCGATAACTTCATCTGCTTCTTGCGGGGTAAAAATTCCTCTGTCTTGTAGTTGTTTAGCAATTACTTCAGCAAAACAAGCCACAATCAGGTTGGCCGGTGTAAGGATTATCCATTTTAGCATCTTCAGTCGGATGTACTCCGCCTATGCGTAAGATCTGTATGGCGGTAGGAAATCTGTCAGTGAAATATTCAAGCCTGGTTAGGGGGTCAAAAGGTTTGGCTCCTTGTAAAATTCCTCTCTTTTTAAATTAGGCATTAGTTCACCGGCATCTATAAGCATAATGGTTGAAGATTATACAAAATTATAGGATTAAAGTCAATTCATTAGCTAGAGTTTGAGTAGCTGCAGAGATAATTGGTAAATATTCACCGGCAGCTTGTCCAAAAGAAAGGTATTTTCTTTGCGCAATGCTTTTTCCGTGTCTATCTACAATGACGCCGCCTGCCTCAGCGAGAATTCCAAATGCAACCGCAATTTCCAGATTTCTTTTTCTGGTGCACTCTAAAACTAAATCTGTCTCACCTGTGGCAAGTTTGAAATAATACATGGAGGAAGCACCCCAAGGTATACCTTTATTTCCAATATTACCGATATATAGGTTTCTAAAATTGGTTAATCTTGGTTTAAAAAATTCAGTATTAAATTCAAAACCTCCATCTATAAAAACTTTGGTTAGCATAGGATCGAGATTACTTTTTCCGGAAGTTCGAGCGGGGAAAATCCTATTGCCTTCCATTACAAATGCGCCCTCGTTTCTTGAGGCAATCAGCAGTCTGCCGCTTGGATATTCAATAATACCGGTAACCAGATAATCTTGATATCTTGGGTTAATTCCTTCAAAAATAGCGAACATGGTCCCATATGGTCCGGAGTCCATTTTATAGGCATTGGTTCCATCTATTCCATCCAGGATTCCCCTATACTGAGGATTATCTCCTACAGCTACTTCTCCATGTTCCTCAGAACTTATAACAATAGGGATTCCAGCTTGCCTGCATCCGTTAATAATAGTTTCCTCCGCATCCCAGTCCGCCATTAGAGAAACTTCGCCAAAGTCATTAAACTTGCCTGTATTTCTGCCCTCAGCGCCCAGAGCAAGATGGTTAGCAAAAGCTTTTTGTAAAAGAGTAATAGAGACTGTTTTTAATTGATTAATTTCTAATTCAGTTACCATAGGTTACTAAAGGGAGGATAGATCTATCTTAACTCCTGGGCCCATGGTGGGGGCAAGGGTGACTTTTTTGATCCTGGTCTTGCCTAAAGTTTGAATAAGCATTTTAATATTAGCTGCTAATTCTTCCGTAGGTTGGTTTAGCTTACCCATAGCGATATGGATAACAGGTGCTTTTGGTTCTGTTTTATATTCTGTCTTGCCTGCCTGAAAACTTTCAACAGCTTTCTTCAAATCTTCAGTAATAGTGCCGTTTTTAGGATTAGGCATTAAACCCCTGGGTCCTAAAATTCTGGCAACTTTAGCAAGCTTAGGCATCCATTGTGGCGTAGTTACCACTAAATCAAAGTCTACTTTCCCTTTATTTATTTCCTCAATGGTTTCATCCGAACCTTCAAAAGAAAGGATGCGTAAGTTTCTGCCGGTAGCAAAAGGCAGGGAAACCAGGCCACGGATTCCAGTCTGGGCAGTATTAATGTGTGCTTCTAGAGTGGCATTGAATTTGCTATATGATAGTTTTTTTACTAAATCAACTGCTTCAGAGAGAGGGTAAGCTTTAGTTCTATCTAAATCTTTGGCAATTTCCTGATATTTTTTGCTTCTGGGTTTGGCTTTGCCTGGCTTCTTCTTTGATGTTGGATGTTGGACGTTGGAAGCTGGATTTTGAGATTGGATGTTAGAAATTGGATTTTTTTCTAACTTCAAATTTCCAACTTCTTTATCTAACTTCTCACTTCTAACATCTAATTTCTCTTTTACCGAATCATCAATTTTTTTTACTTTTGGTCTACCCATTTGTCTTCACTCCCATGCTTCTGGCTGTGCCTTCAACAATTTTCATGGCAGCTTCCACATTTTTGGTGTTTAAATCCGGCAGTTTAGCTTCAGCAATTTGTTTTATCTGGGCTTCTGACAATTCTCCGACAGGAGCCTTTAGTGCAGTCCCGGATCCTTTTTCAAGGTTCAAAGCTTTTTTAATCATTTCCGCCACAGGCGGCTCTTTGGTAATGAAAGAAAAAGTCCTGTCTTCATAAACTGTAATGACTACCGGCAAAATATTACCTTTTTTGTCCTGGGTTTTGTCATTAAAAGCCTTGACAAATTCCATGATAGGCAAGCCATGTTGGCCTAAGGCTGGTCCAACCGGAGGGGCAGGGGTGGCTGTTCCTGCCGGGATATTTAATTTAATAAGTGTTTTTATCTTCTTAGCCATATTTTAGATTTTCTTAATTTGCAGAAAATCTAGCTCAACTGGTGTTTCTCTGCCGAATATTGAGACCAATACTCTGACTTTGCCTTTTTCCTCATCAACAGAATCAATTTTACCAATAAAATCAGCAAACGGGCCGTCAACAATTTTGACTGTATCATTAGCCATGAAAACCTGTTTATACATTGGTGCTTCTGTTTGGGTAAATTTAACAATAGTTTGGACTTCGGCATCCGAAATAGGGGTTGGTTTATTGCCCATACCAACAAAAGAGGTTACTCCCTGGGTAGTCCGGACAGCCAACCAGGAAATATCATCTAAAACCATCTTAACTAAAATGTAGCCGGGAAAGATTTTTTCTTTAACATTAACTTTTTTACCACCCTTTATTTCAATTTTCTCTTGCACCGGGACTAATACGTCCAGGATCTTATTTTCTAAGTGTTCGGATGCAATCCTTTGTTTTAAAGTAAGAGCTACTTTGTTTTCGTGACCGGAATAAGTGTGGACTACATACCAGTGGGCACCCGGAACATCAGGGGTTTCTTCAATTTTTTGGTCTTTTTGGTTGTCGTCGTTCATGTTATTTTAACAGGAATGCCGTTAAGGCAGTTAATACATAGTCTAGTCCGCCTAAAAATAATCCTACTACTACAGCCACAATAATGACTAAAACAGTGTAACGGATAGTTTGTTCTCTGGATGGCCAGGCAACTTTCCCTAATTCCTCCTTAACTTCATTTAAAAATCCAAATATATTGGGCATTTTTATGCACTAAAAAGCCTCCTATTTTGGAGGCACTTTGTCAAGTATATCAAAGAAGGTAGTATAATTGCAATGATGAAAAAACATCTGGCTATTTTTAAAGGGACAGCAGGGGAAGCAATTTTACTGGGTAAAAAAACCATGGAATCCCGGATTTCGAAGTCAAAAAGTGTGCCCTTTGGGGCAATTTCTGCGGGAGATTTGGTTTATATAAAGCCTTCCGGTAAAGATATAATCGGTCAATTTAGGGTAAAAAAAGTGATCTTTTTTGACGGACTTGAGCAAAGTGACTTGGAAGACTTCAAAAAAAGATATAACAGGGAGCTAAATGTTGATGAAAGTTATTGGGAAAAGAAGAAAAATTGCCGCTATGGCACAATAATTTTTATTGGTAATTCCTCGCGTTTTATTACCTCTCCTATAAAAATCAAGAAATCTGATCTGCGGGGCTGGGTAGCGTTGGTATAATAACGTGATATAATTGTGTTATATGGCAAATGAATCGGAACCAAAAGATTTTTTCGATCCTTATGCATATTTAAGGGGAGAGCTTGTTAAACGGGGGATAACAGGACCAGGTGCTGATTCTTATCTTGGAAAGTTCCAGCAAACAGTAAAAGAGGATTTAGATACTATGGCTAAGTCGGTTGAGAGCCTGGCAAGGGGGGGGCGGATAGTGGACGTTCGCGCTCTTTTAACGAGTTCGAATTTTACCTTTCCGGGTAATGCCAAACAGAGAGCTGATGAGATAATTCAGGGTATAGAACGGGATGGACCAAGACGAAGATAATCCACAAACTGGCTGGGTTGTGTTGCAATAATAATATGCCATTAATTTGGGATTATGATATTAATGAACTAAAAAAGACCAAGTCAGGCAGGCTGCTGATTTTGGAGCGGATGATCAATTATGGCCCCGGCAAAGGGGAGAAAATAAGTTTGTCCGAAGTAAAAAAGAACTGGGACAAACTGCATTTAGACCCGCTTAACAAAAGATTAATGGAACTGTTAATATGGGACAAGTAAAGTTTACTTCTTATAAAGATTTAGCTGTGAAATTAGGCAAGAGCGCGGTAACCGTTTGACGCTCGAGTTTATTTCCATGTACACTGATAAGTGTTATGAGCGTCCTGCCCAAAAAAATATTATTAGTTATTTTACTGGTTTTAGTGATAGGTTTTCTTCTTTATTATATATTAAAGCTGATTGAGCCATCTTCTTCTCCCCAAAATGTCTTAATTTCCAATGTCACTGATCACCAGGCAACTGTTACCTGGACTACTCAAAAGCCTACCAAAGGGGCATTACTCGTTTCAGATAATGGTAAATTCCCCATCTTGCCAATATTTACCAAAATTTTTAGAGATGACGGAGAAAAATTATTAGGCAAGATGAATTTCTATCCCACCCACAAAGTCACTGTAGATAATCTTGATCCCAATAAAACTTACCAGTTCAGGATTTACCAGGGCTGGAAGAAAAAATACCAGGGCAGTTTTACTACTGGCCCTGTTTTACAGTCAATCAATACCCCCAATCCTGTTTATGGTCGGGTATTATCCTCAGACAAAAAACCAATAGTGGGAGCCCTGGTTTACCTGCAGGTTATTAATGAAGCTTCGCAATCAGCCAAGGCCACCCGCTCGTCCCTGCTTTCTACATTAACCAACAAGGAAGGCAGGTGGTCAATGGACCTGGCAAATTTAAGGTCATTTGATTTAACAGATACTTATCCTGTTGGTAACAATACTACTGAAGAAATTATTGTGGATACGGGAAGAAGTAGGGTTAAAGCACAAACTACCACCAAACAGGATAACCCCTGGCCGGACATTATACTAAAATGACAAAAATATTTTCTAAATTTCTAATTATCTTTCTTTCCTTAAATTTAATATTAACTTCTGTTTATCCTGCTTTTGCTTACCAGGCAGATGAGGAAGGCAATCCTGTTGAAGAAGCGGTTGCAGAGGAAGCTGTAACCGAGCCTGCAGATGTTAGTCAAGATCCTGCAACTGATGAAGTTTTACCTGTTGAGACTCCGCAGGAAACTCCTGAGCCTGAATATACCCCAGTTTTATCAGACCAGGAGCAGTTTGACCAGATGATGGAACAGGCAGTTGTCCAGGCAGAACTGCTGAGTATCCAGGAAAGACAAGAAGCTTATGAAAGGCAGCAGGCAGAATCCTTCGACTCCGCTCAGGACTTAGCCCAGGGCGCGGTAGGAGGCGTTGATGATTTGTTTGATAAAAGTGAGGAGACTCTCAGGAAAACAGGTGAGGGGCTTTCTGAAACTTATGCCTCAGCCTATGATCAATTACTGGTAAGAAGGCAGGAAGAGGCAGAACAAAAAAGATTGATGGAAGAGCTGGGAATAGTAGAGCAGGCTGCCCAAAAATCCCAGGAACAATACCAACAGGAAATCCAGGCAGCCATTGATGCCCCTGTTGAAGAAAGGATAGCCAGGATGAGGGAATCATTAGGGCTTGCTGAAGGCGCTGTGTCTGATGAAACAGTCAGGAATACCTTCCAGCAGGCAGCCAAAGACATTGGCATTAATGTCACCATGGATGGGGATATAGACAACTTTACTATTACCTTAACCCCTGAAGAGGTAGATAAACAAATGAGGGATACTTGGATTTATGGCGGAGCAGCTGTTGGAGCAACAGCAGCTTTGGTAACAGCCCCGATTTGGGTACCGGCTGCAGGAGCGGCGGCAACTGCAGTTTCAACAGCCGGTTTAACTACTTATGTTTATGCAACTAGTACTGGAGCAGTAATTTTGGCTAATTCCCCCAGGATTGTCCAGCAAGGAGTGGGTCTTTTAGCCCAAAATGCCGATATAATTGTGCCGGCAGCTACCTGGGCTGTGTGCCAGGGATCAGATGATCCCAAGTCATGTGTGCAAGACAATCTCGGACCAATTCCTCAAATAACAGAATTGGCAGCCGGGGCAAAAGCTGCCACCAAATTTGCCTCCCAGGCAGAAAAAGATTTAGATTTTGCAGCCGAGTCAGCAATGGATTTGGCTTCTGCCGGGAAATTAAGTGCAATAGGTACAACAACAGAGAAGGCGTTAAATGATGAAGGTTGGTTTACAAACTTTTGGCAAGGCACAAAAGAACTTGCAGCAGATGAAACCGGAAGCTTCAACTTAAGAAATATTTTCGTAAGAGGTAGTAACACAGTTAATGTTACCGAAGACGGAACAACTGTTTTGAGCGACTCTACTTTTAAACGAGCTGCGGATAATAGATTGAAGGCTACAGAAGAGGATGTTATCGGTAAGCCTATAGGGCACGGTTCTTATGGTATAACTTTCCGTAAAGATGATGAGGTTACAAAAATTTTTTTTCCGAATACAGATGTTGCTACTCAAGAGGTTAATCTGCGTCAGGTAGACTTATTAAAGAAGGCAGAAGGTAAATATGGATTACCAGAATTTTTAGGCGAGGTTAAAAATTCAAAAGGTGAATTAATCGGGGTTAAGCAAGAATATATTGAAGGGAAGTCGCTTCGAGCATTTATGCAAGATCAAGATGAAGCTCCGCAAAAAATATCTCTGGAAGCAGCACAGAAGTTTATTAATGATTTAATGGAGGCTCATACAAATTTAGGTGTTCCTCATTTAGACTTGACAGATGGTGTACATATTTTAATGACAAAAGGAGACGATCCTGCTAATCCAGTTTTTCGAATGATTGATTATGGGGGTGTAGATTTTAAAAATTCTTGGCTGCTTCGTGGCAGCACAATGAACGAATTGATGTATAAAGATGTTAAAGAAACAGTTAGCCTCTTTTTCAGAACAAATACAGTTAGGTCTCGTTCTCCGGTCAAGACTATAGTAAATATCACGGATGATGAAGCTGAAAGAGTAGCTAATGAAATTTTAGCTACTGCTAAGGAGAAATATTTAAGTTCTAAAGGAGCAGTGAAAGGTATCAGTACAGTTAATGTTGGTGGTGCTGATACAAATAAAGATTTACCTGTAGCTTCCTTTCAGGATATAAGGATGTATGAATTATCAGCAAAAAAGGGATTGATAAAAGATGCCTTGCGTAAAAATGGTAGTATCGATTCGGAATATGTTCAGCAAGTATTAATGACAGACATTATTAAACCGGAGACGAGAGAAATGAATGGTGGCTATGAATTTGTAACAGGTAGAGCCGGGACGGTTGAAGGGGAAATTGAAGAAGGGGTATATATAGTAGATGTAGATGCACTGCCGGATAGTGATATCAGCATCCCTAAAACAATAACTGTTACTAAAGGTTCAGATGCAGCAATTCCTATCAAAGTCAAACAAGGTTCAGGGAAAGTAGAAAAAGACCAGGGTGCAATTACTACAAATAAAGTCTCTATAGCTGTTATGTCCGATGATGGAAAAGAAGTTTTACCATGGGCAGGGTTAAGTGTGACTTTAACCAAAGCAGTCCAGGAAAAAGGCATTAATTTAAATAATGGTTGGAATTTGGTGACATTGACAGCTTTGCCTGCTCAAGCCATGACTGCCTCAACTCTGATTTCCGAAATTGCCAAGCAGGGAGGGTATGCTACTACAGTATCTAGTTTGGAAAATGGGTTCTGGAAGTCTTATGTAGTTAGGGCAGGTAAAACATATTCAGGTGAGGATTTTGGCATTGAGCCGGGCAAAGCATATTTTGTAAAGTCAGAGAAAAAATCAACCTTTACTTTTGCAGGCCAAAACTTTGTAGCCCCTGTTAAATTAAAACTTGCCTCAGGCTGGAATGCAGTTGGGTTACCCAAAACCTCAAAAGCTTATAAAGCTGCAGATTTGCCTGTTGGCTCGGCTGCCAGGTGGGAATCAGGTCTTTGGGACACTTTGGTTAAAAAACAAAATGAAAACTTTGGGGAAAACTTTGCCATTGCCAACAACAGGGGATATCTTGTTAAAATGGAGCAAGGGGGAGAATTCAGCCCATAAGAGATAAATTCTAAGTACTAAATACTAAATTCTAAACAAATACAAATGATCAAAAATCAAAACACAAAACAATACGATTTAGAAGATAGGACTTTTGAGTTTGCCAAAAGGGTTAGAAATTATGTTAAAAAATTATCTAGAGTAATATCAAATATTGAATATGGAAAGCAATTAGTTAGATCTTCAGGCTCGCAAGCAGCAAATTATATTGAAGCTAATGAATCTTTAAGTAAAAAAGATTTCTTTATGAGAGTGAAAATCTGCAGAAAAGAAGCAAAAGAAAGTAGACTCTGGTTAAAACTTACAGAACCTAACTTAGAGGATCAAAAAGAACAGGAGGCACTTATTCAGGAAGCAATAGAACTAACCAAAATTTTTGGTGCTATTGTTTCAAATATTTGAATTTAGAATTTTGAATATTGTTTTGGATTTAGATATTAGGATTTAGAATTTATTAATTTATGTCTAAGATTATAGTTCTAGTTTTATTAATTGCAGGTTTAGCTGTCGGAGTCTTCCTGGTAGGAAGACAAACCGGCTTTTTTAGTAAGGCTGATATCTCTACTGAGCCTCAAGAAATTAAGGTTAGCAATATTTCAGATAATGGTTTTACAGTTTCCTGGATTACAGCCAAGCCTACCGTTGGCTTTGTGCAATTTGGGGAGAGTGAAAGTTTAGGCGATACTACCGATGATGACCGGGATGCAAGACCCCGTTTAACCCATCATGTGACTTTAAAAAACCTAAGCCCCCAGACTATATATTTCTATAAAATTAATCCCGGGAGTAATATTGCCCAGCAGACTACTGCCCCTGTTACTCAAAACCCTCCGGCCGTGCCTGAGCCTATTTTTGGTAAGGCTTTAAAAGCTGATGGCAGTATGCCTGCTGAAGCCCTGGTTTATTTGCAATTACCGGGAGGCTCTTTGCTGTCAAGTTATACCAGAGATCAAGGAAATTGGTTAATTACTTTAAATAATGCCAGGACCAAGGATTTGGCAGATTATATAACTGTTTCTGATGAAGATGTGGTAAGTGTTTTGGTAAGCGGTGAAGGCAAGGCAGAAGTGCAGGGTAAAGTATCTGATAAGGATGCTTTTTCTCAGATAACTTTAGGCCATACCGGAGACTTAAATGGAGATGGGGTAATCAATGTTTTTGACTATATTTTGTCGTTTACAAAGAAGTAGCTGAAGAAGTGGCGTAGGTTGAAAAGGCATCGGAGAAAATAATCTTATCTTCATTTTTGGTAATTCTCACCATGGCTTTAGGAAGCGTTTGGGCTACTTCAGTTGGCTTTTCAAAAGCTAAGGGTTTGGTTCCATCCAGCAGTGTATGCATAATTTTATTCCAAATCGGCGCTGCGCCGGTGATTCCTGATGTTAAAACCGGATTCATCGGGGAATTGTCCGGATTGCCTACCCAAACTCCGACCACGTATTTGGGGGTATAGCCGTAAGTTACATTATCCTTTTTACTGTCAGAAGTGCCGGTTTTGACCGCTACCTGAAAGCCGGGAATATTGAGTAAAGAATTTACTCCAAAAGCCATTTTTCTGGCATTATCATCAGATAAAATATCAGTCAAAAGATAGGCAATTTGAGGCAGAATAGCTTGTTTGGGGGAATCTTTAAATTCTTCTAAGGCCTGACCTTGGGCATCAGTAACTTTTAAGATTCCGGTAGGCTGGCGGTACAGCCCGTTTTGGGAAAAAGTTCCGTAAACGCCCATCATATCGATCATTTTAACGGCTGCCCCTCCCAAAGTTAAAGACAAACCAAAGCGCT
Organism: Candidatus Daviesbacteria bacterium; assembly: GCA_016183265.1. Taxonomy (GTDB): domain Bacteria; phylum Patescibacteriota; class Microgenomatia; order Daviesbacterales; family UBA10151; genus UBA10151. Next base: position 12,951 of record JACPEX010000009.1, read on the forward strand.
TAGGATTAGCAAAGGTAGTAATCCCTAAATCTTTAGCTTTTTGGGCTACTTCTTCTACGCCAACCGTGGCCAAAAGTTTAACAGCCGGAATATTAAATGAGTTGCCCAAGGCTTCTCTTAGCGTCACAGGTCCATGGAATCTGCCGTCATAATTGACCGGGGCATAGCTATTACCCCACTCGTCTTTAAAAACAACCGGAGTATCCAAGATATAATTGGTCGGGCTAAAGCCTTTGGCGAAAGCTGTTGCATAAGTGATGGGTTTGACCGAAGAGCCCGGCTGGCGGAGGGCCAGAGTAACATTAAAGTTGCCAAAGCCGGGGTAATGATAATCCCGTGACCCAACCATGGCTAAAATTTGTCCGGTTTTAGCATCCGTGATCATGGCTGCCCCATTTTTAACATTCAAAGAACCTAAATTATCAACTTCTTCCCTGACTATTTTTTCTACCTTTTCCTGCAGGTTCAGGTCCAAACTGGTATAAACCTTTAAGCCTCCTTGGGAAACTATTCTCGGGCCATACTTTTGTACCAACAGGTCCTTGATGTAAAAGACAAAATGGGGAGCGAAAATGTTGTTGGCCGGAGGTTGAATGTTAAGATCTTGGGCTAAAGCTTCCTGCTTTTGAGATTCGGTAATATAACCTTCCTTAACCATATTTTGTAAAACCTGCTTTTGCCGCAATTTGCCAAGATCGGGATTTTGCCCATAAGGTGAAAATTGGGTAGGGGAAGCGGGTAATCCGGCCAGGAAAGCGCTCTCAGCCAAAGTTAATTGCGCGGGTTCTTTGCCGAAATAAGTGCGGGAGGCTGCCGCAATCCCCATAATTGAGCCCCCGTATGGAGCTTCGTTAAGGTACATCTGCAAAATTTCATCTTTAGAATATATCCTTTCGGCCCACAAGGCCAGAATTATCTCCCGAAACTTTCTGGCATAAGTTTTCTCCGGGGTTAACAGGGAATTTTTGACCAACTGTTGAGTAAGAGTGGAAGCTCCCTCAAGAGATTCATTTTTTAAATTGTGATTAAAGGCGCGCAAAATGGCAATCGGGTCAATGCCGATATGTTTGTAAAAATTGCGGTCTTCAGAAGCCAAAGTAGCTTGGATAAAAATAAGGGGGAGTTCGGATAAGTTGACTAATGAGCGGTTTCTGTCCTCGTACAGGTTATAGAGCAATGTGTTATTTCTGTCAAAAATTTGGGTATTTAAAGGCTTGGGAGCAGAGATTAGTTTGGTGGGGGTAGGAAGCTGGTAAGCTGCTGTCAGCAGAAAAACAGTATAAGAAAAAAAGAAAAGCAAAAATGCAGACAAGGCAATTGCAATTTTGGATCTTTTTGACAGCCGGAATTTCTTCGGCCTCCCAGCTTTGTGGGTACGTCTTTTGGACAAACTACCAACGATCGTATATAGTTTGTCCAGGATGGTCCACAGCAATAGCAGTGGGATGCTGCCTATTTTAATTAAAATAATTTTGACCAAAAGAAGAGTAAAGTAGATCGGGGCTTGATTAAAGCTGGTTTTTTGTCTGCGTCCTTTGCGCATTTAGCCGCATTCTAAAAGATTTACACGCTGTCTACAAGGGGGAAGTTAGCAGGTAAAGGCCGGCGCCTATTAAGATTATTCCGGTAAGTTTTGACAGCAGGATTAGAAAAGTATATTTTTCCTTAAAAAAGAATAGGCCAAAAATCAGCAAAAATATATACTGGGTGCCTTGTAGGGAATTGACTAAGGCCGGATTTGCCAAAGAAATAGAAAAAAGAATCAAAGTTTCCGAAGCTGCGCCGCTGATTTGCCCGCCTAAAAATAGTAGGTTAGTCGGGCCCTTGGAAGCAATAATTTTCCTTCTAAATGAAGGAATTAAAAACAGGAGAATACCAAGTGGTATAAGGATTAATCTGGACCAAACCAAGACTGAGAAAAAATCTGCATTCAAATAGGCTTGTCTTAATATAATATAGGAAAAAGCAAAAAGGGCAGCTGATAAAATTTCAAATATAATTTCTTTTTTACTGAAGTTCCCCTGCCAATCAGGTAAAGTTAAGAAAATCATACCGGCAATTAAAAGCCAAACAGCCCAGGTTTGCATTTGGCTGATAGTTTGGGTTTGGGCTGCAAAAACCAGTAGTATTAAGGGGATAAATGTGCCGATGACCGGGATGACCCGGGAAACGCTGCCAATTTTTAAGGCTTTAAACATAAAATATGCACCAAGTGTCCAAAGTAATGTAGAAAAAGAGGCTAAATTGAAAGTTTCAATAGTTGGGGTCTTAGTAAACGGCAGCCCCAAAATTACCAGCAGGGAAAATAAGCTGATATAAAAAATATAAACTAAGGGGTCAGGGATGGTTTTAGTCAGCAAAAATTTACTGGTTAAAACTGAAAGGGCATTGAAGAAATATGCTGCCAGGGTAAAAGGTAAGTGGGTCATGAGCCCTTCTCTATTTCTTTCTGCCTTTTTTCCAATACTTCTTCAGCCTGGACTGTATGACCGATAAAGCGGAGCAGGGAATGGGGAATCCCGTTATGTTGGATAATATCTGTATACACCAGGGCGGAAGGCCGGATGTGACGCTTAAAAGTTTGATAATCAATTTCTATCAGGCCAAACCTGGGCTCGAAACCTAAATGCCATTCAAAATTGTCAATCAAAGACCAATAGAAAAATCCCCGGACATTAACTCCTGACTTGATAGCCCGGGCTACCTCCTGCAAATAAGAAATCAAAAAGCGGTTTCTCCGGTCATCATTGGTTGAGGCAATGCCGCACTCAGTAATATAAATAGGAAGGTCATCAGCAAAATCAGTCAGTACTTCAAAAATACCCTCCGGGTAAATTTCCCAACCTAAATCCGATACATCATGAATTTGTTGTATTGTATCTTCTTTTGCTGCTAGCATGCCCTTACTTTTAAAACGGATATGGAAATAATAGTTAATGCCTAAAAAATCATGGGTGTTGCGGGTGAAAAAATAAAATAAATGATTTGAAAACAGGTCATTTAAAGAAACTGCTACTTGTTCAATAATTGAATGTTTGTGGTAAGACTCAAAAGATAATATATTATTGGCAATACCCACCGGTTTGCCGGCAGGAAAGGTTTTATGAAGGTATTTATAGACCTTTTTGTGGGCAGAGGCAAGGTTTAAAAATGTTTTAATTTGGCCAAGCCAGCTTTTTTTGGCATGCGGCCAGGCCTTTTCTATATAAGTTTCATAAATATATACCCCAGGTTCATTTAAGGTTACCCATAAATCCACATATTGGCTGATTTCGGGAGCAATTTTTTTGACAAATCTTTCAAAGTATTTAACCGTTTGGCCATTTTCCCAAGCTCCTTTGTCAGCAACCCATTTAGGCAGGGTAAAATGCCACAAAGTTAACATGACAGTAAAGCCTTTATCTTTTAAACTTTTTAAGACTTTTTTATAATGCCCGATTTCAACAGAATCAAATTTACCCTCAGATGGCTCGATTCTGGACCATTCAATAGATAGCCGGTGGGCATTGTGGTTTAGCTGCTTGGCCAGCTCAAAATCCTGTTCATAGCGGTTATACTGGTCGCAGGCTTGCCCTGAGCGTAAGTCGAAGGGCCTGTCCTGCTCCCATTGCCACCAGTCGTTATTAATATTATTTCCTTCCACCTGGTGGGCAGAAGTGGCCGCTCCCCATAAAAACCCATCAGGAAATTTAAGAGTTTGATGCTCATGATGTTCTTTAGGATGTTCCTGGGGAATGGGTAGATCTTGAGGCATAAGTTAATATTATCATGTTTTGTGTATGATATGATTAATTTGTGGTAAGACTGCTGCCCTTTATATTGATACCTATTTTAATAGTGGCGGGTTTGGGATTTTGGCGTTACCTGGCAACCAAGCAAAATCTGACTACCCCAGAAGTCAGCCAGGATACGCAGGATCAAAGCCCGGTGGAAGTGCCTAAAACCCTGCCTGCAGTAACTGTTTCGCCTGCTCCAATTACAACACCTATTCCAACCGGGGCTCCGAGTGTCTTAGATCCGGGAGTGGCAGCTTTGGAGTCTGCAGTAGCAGATTTAAAGACTCGGGTTGAAAGTTTAGAAAAGGGGACTACTGTCTCGCCGGGTACGACTAAGTCGTCCACAGCTTATATTCCTTTAGGTACCGGTGGTGGAGGAGCAGATAAAGGTTGGGTTAGTATTAACAGTTACGGAGCTACTATTGATCCGGCTGAGTATCCGGGATATTCTACGATGCAACTTGAGGTTAATTTGAGGTTGACTCAAAAGGTAGGCACAGCTTATGCCAGGTTGTATAATTCAACAGATCAAACTGCCAAAGAACAAGTTTCTACCACCTCGGATAGCTTTTCCTGGCAAAGCTCAACTGGTTTTACCCTGCCCTCCGGGAAAAAGAGTTATACTCTGCAAATGAAAAGTACAGACGGGACAGATGTTCAACTCCAATCAGCCAGGATTAAAGTAAATTTCTAGAATATGCACGGGAGCCAGGATTTGAACCTGGAAAAATGCTTTTGGAGAGCATTGTGATACCATTTCACCACTCCCGTATAAATATAGTATACCAAGTTTAATTTAAAATTGAAGTTATATTTTGACTTCGTTGTGGGGAGTGGTTTTTCGATCATGTGGGCAAAACTTATTCAAAGTGATTTTCTCTTTAATATTTACAGTATTTTTTGAGCTCAAATAATTTCTGTTTTTGCACACAGAACATTGTAAATTAAATATGCTTCTATTTCCTTTTTTAGCCATTAAGGAAAGATTATATATTAAATTGAACCCAAACCGCAAGAGCCGACAGCGGGAATTGAACCCGCGACCCCGTTCTTACCAAGAACGTGCTCTGCCACTGAGCTATGTCGGCATAGTAAAGATTTTATCATATATGGAAACTAAACATGGTAAACTAAAGGCATGTTTTTGAAGTTTGCGCAAAAATTTAAGCCGGATATTATCTGCCTGATTATTTTGAGTCTGACTATCCCCATTTTCTTTTACAAATTAGGGCAATCATCTTTAGTTAGCTGGGATGAGGCTTGGTATGCCACTATTGCCCGGAATATAGCTCAAACCGGAGATTTTCTACACATGAAATGGAATGGGGAGCCATATTTGGACCACCCGCCTTTTGGTTTTTGGCTCACAGCTTTAATTTTTAAAATCTTTGGGACTCACGAATTTTGGGCCCGTTTTTCTCAAGCTGCTGCCGGACTAGGAGTTGTATATCTGGTCTATTTTTTGGGTAAAAAATTATTTAATCGTCTAGTCGGCTTAATTTCCGCCTTGGCATTATCTTCTGCCTTTTGGTTTGTCTACCGGGCCAGATCCGGAAATTTGGATATTTTACTTACCCTATTTTTTTTGTTGAGTTTTTATCTGGCTTTGCAAGCTTATAAAAACCAAAAATTTTTGCCTCTTTGTTTGAGTTTAATTGGTCTGTTTTTGACTAAAACTATTGTGCCTTTGGCTATTATACCCAGTTTGATAATTATTCTTTGGTCCAAAATGACCAACAAAAGAGTTTGGAAATATCTTGGTATAGCTTTTTTGGCGTTTTTTAGCTGGTGGATTTATCAAGTTTTAAAATACCCGGCCTTTTTAAACAATTTTTTTAGCGTGGGACTGCGGGGAGTTCAGATTGAATCTAATTATTTAGATAATTTCCTGTTGGCTAAGACTTATTTACATAACGGCATCGGCCGCTGGTTTTGGCCGGGGGTTTTAGGGGTAAGTTTAGCTTTGATATTAAGGCAAAAAAGGCTGTTGATTTTAGCAATTTTTATTATAACCTTTTTAATTCCGGTTGCTTTTTCTCATAAGGTGCATATTTGGCATCTAATTCCCCTGTATCCGTTTTTAATACTAGGTTTTTTTGGCGGAGCGTGGGCTTTATTTGAACGTTTCTTACCTTCACAAAGGTATGTCTTGTTCGGGCTAATAATTGTATTAAGTTTATATATTTATGCAATACAAATCCGTCAAGTCTGGTACCAGATTATTGATATTCCCAGATATATCTCGGATGAGGCCATTTTATCCCGGGAAGCAGCCAAGTATCCACAAATCCTGCTGACTGACGGGGATTTTAATCCGGCAGCTACTTTTTATTCGGGGAAAAATGTGCATAAGATTAGTAGGTATCAACTGGCAAATCTTTTTAATGGGCCGGAGTCATTTTTGCTAATTACTAATGATTGGCGTTTGCAAGAGGCAAATATTAACCCGCAAAGCTATCAACTGATTAAAAAAGATCGGGATAAGGTGTTGGTATTACATCAATAACGGGAGCCTCCTGGCAGAATCGAACTGCCGTCATATGTTTACAAAACATACGCTCTGCCATTGAGCTAAGGAGGCCAATATGCTACATTTTACCAAGTTCGGAGCTTAAAGTTTAGAGGGAATTTAAAAAAACAAAAAGTAAATGGACTTTTTTGTGTCCACTAAAAGAATTCAGAATTAATTATTAGGCTTAAGAACTAAACACTTAAAAAAATAATAATTCCTCCCTACGAAGTCGTCAGCCAAATTTTCTCCTCAGGAAACCTAAGGTGGGTGTCCTGTGGTGCACCGTTCTGGTACGCCAACTTCCGGACTCCCGTAAAGTATCAAATCAGTGAAGAAAAATATTTTGGCTTTAAACGTGCTAGGTAGGGCAAGTCCCTTAGGCCATCTACAAAATGTCCTTTAGGATAAATTTAGCGTAGCACTTTCTAGCTAATTTGTCAAGATATCAGCAGCCCTTTTAGCTTCCACATAAACACTTTGGCCTTTGATTTAGCAGATAAGTATCCTTTGGCAAAATTTAGAGCTTCTTCTAATAGATGACGGTCGATTTCTTTAGCCATTTTGATATAAAGTGAGTAATGTTTAGTGTCTTGCAGAGATTCAGCCAGGTATACCCCATACATTTGAAATTCTTTGGAAATATTCTTGGGCCTGTCTTTAAATTTAGCCTCAGCAATAGCTTTCCCTATTGATTTCATTTTGCTTCTTTAAGTTGTTCAATTGCTTCTAAATAATTTGGTTTTAAGTTGATAGCTTGCTGTAAAATTTTGATTTCTTCCTTTTTTTGATCGAGGGAATCTAAAACAAGAGCTTTGTTGTAATAAAGTTTGGGGTCTGTAGGAGCCAATTTGATTGCTGCATCAAGGGTTTCAAGAGTTTTATCCGGCATGGAAAGCTCAAAATAAGTCCGGACAGCTGTGCGAAGAAAAGAAACATTTTTCGGGCTGATTTTTAAAGCTTCTTTAGTTTGGGCAACAGCCTCATCTTTTAAGCCGGCTGATAAAGTGGCATCTGAATCTTCTAAAGCAACTGCAGCCTGGGCTGCGGCAAAGCCCAGTTCGGATTTATAAAAAGGTTCGCCTGTGTTAAGCTGGGCAGCTGCAGACAGCAGATTATATGCTCTTCCTGTGTTACCTGCACTAGTTGCCTTTTGTCCTTTGGCAAAAAGCGTATCAGCATACCAGAGCTGGAAGACGGAATATAAAAGATAAATCATGAGAAAAATTACTATTGCCTGGCTTGTTTTTGTATATTTTAAAATTCTTAATTTGAAATTTGAAATTTTTAATGAATCGGTGGCTATAAATGCCAGGGCAGGGAAGAGATAGAAAAAGACTGCAATAATGACTACTGAGAAAAGGAAAAAGTTATAGATAAGATAGGAAATATAAGCTGCAAGCAGACTATAAAGCAGTAGGCTCTCGGTTCCGCGCTTTCTTAGTATAAACGTTATAAACGTTATAATAATTATACTCAAAGCGCCAAGACCTACTATCCCGGTAGTAGCTAAATAGTTTAAGTATTCATTATGTGCTTTGTTGTATAGGAAATCCCACTCCGAAGTCAAATTGTGTTCAACGGGTCTATATTGATAGTAAGAGTAGGCAAAAGTTTCTAAACCTGAACCTAAAATTGGGTTGTGTTTAAAAATCTCCCAAGCTCCACGCCACACAATAAACCTGATTTGTCCTGATTCTGTGCCGCCATTTTCCAGCTGGGTACCGGATGGAGCAATGGGAATGGATATTCCGGGTCTTACCGGTGCAGCAAACTTGGAAACTAATCTAAAGGAAGTTAAAGCAGAACCAAAAAGAAGATTAATAATAATGAAGGAAACCAGAATGTATCCCAGTAATCTCCAGTTATCGGTTCTCGGTTGTCTGTTTTCAGATATAAGTTTGCCAGTTTTCTGTTTGTCTGTTACTGGTAAACCGAAAACAGATAAACTAAGTTCTGACAACCGACCACTGAAAACTGATAACAGAATAAATACTGTCATTCCTCCAATTAATCCCAATGTCGGCCCCCGGGAATAGGTGAAAGTGAAAGCCAAGTAGTAGGTAGTAAGTAGTAGGTAGTAAGTAGTAAGGGTTAATTTCTTGGTTGAAGTTAAGAAAAAATACATAGCAGGGAAGATTAGCATGGCTAAATATGCTGCCAGCCAGTTTGGCTGGCCTAGTGTAGCGAAGACGCGGGCCTGCACATCCTGTATCCAGCAGTCCGCATTAAATTCTTCCCTTAAAATGATACAGGAAGGGGAAACCCCGAAATGTTCAAAAATTGCCCATAAAGAAATTATAAAGCCGGCTGCCAGGCCGAATTTTAGAGTTGTTTTAACTTTGGCAAAATCCATGTTGGAAACAAAGGCCCAATATAACAAGAGATAAGAGACTAGAGACAAGAGACCACCATTAGACCTGGAATAGTATCCCCAGATTGATGTATGCGGATCCATGGAAAAAATAGCTGATAAAATATTAGCGCCTAAAAATAAAAGTAAGGGGATATCTAAAGGAGTACGTTTAATCGTTAAGCGTTTAAGACCGTCAGGTCGCAAGCTTTGCTTATCGCTTATCGTTTTAAGTAACCAGGCGCCGACAATAATGACAGTGAATGCATAAACCAAAATCATCTTGTTATATTCAAACAGCTCGTAATTTAAAGAAGACCAAAAAAGCGGGGTCAAAAAGAAAAGCAGGTAGAAAGAATAAGGGATAATTTTGTTTAGCATGTGAAATTATCCTAACAGAGAGTAAGTTAGCGGGCAAGTAGTTGGCTTATGTTTTAAAAAGTTTCAGGCCGGCAATTTTTTCAAAATCTTTTACATTTAAAGTAGCAAGTTCCAGTTTGTGGAAAATTGCAGTTGCGGCAATAATGGCGTCAACAATTTCTAAATTATACCGCGCGCTGATTTCGCCGGCTTTTTGGGAAATAATTTCCTCCAGCGGGAATATTTTTATGCCGGCCAGAACATCTTTCAGGTGATTTCGCGCAGATTCTTTTTCCCAAATGCTTTTACCGGCGTAGCTTTCTGTATGAGTCAGGATGGAAGCGAAGAGATTATGTTTGTTTTGAAACAACTTGTAAAGAATTGTTTGCCTTTTGTTTTTTAAGCGCAGGTGATCAATAATAATTGAGGTGTCGATAAGTATTTTACCCATTTTACCAGTCATACATTTTGGCTCTTTTTTTGAGCCCTAACCTCATTTTTTTGTAATCCTGATAATCTTTTTGGGTAAACCAGTCAGTAGGGGTAAGCAGGATTTTTTCATAATTACCAGGCCTTTTTTTAGTGATTTTATCCCTAATTACAGCAGAGAAGCTTTTTCTTTTTTTTAATGCCTCTTCCTTGAGCCTGAAATAGTCTTCCTCAGGCAGCCTGATGTTGGTTACGATGTAATTATTCATACAATACTATTGTATCATTGTATTGGATTTTGTCAACCCGATCAGACTTTTTAAAGTTTGCGCGGGTCAATATTGTTATTTCAGTAATCTTGGTATAATGTGTTTAATGAAAATTGCACTGGATGAGGATTATTTTAGGAGTGTGATGTTTGGGTTGCAGGATGGGTTGGTTTCTACTACCGGCTTGGTGGTGGGGATTTCTGCCGGGGTATCTGACCGGGCCATTATTATTTTAGCCGCTTTTGTGGCAATCTCGGTTGAGGCTTCTTCCATGGCTGCAGGTGAGTATTCTTCAGAAAAAGCAGTCCACCAGCTGGATAAAAGGCACAGGCATAGGGATGATTTAATTATCGGGGCAATTTTAATGTTTTTTTCCTATTTAATTGCCGGTCTGATTCCTGTTTTACCCTTTTTGTTCTTTCCGGTGGATATTGCCAGGATGATTAGTGTTCCCGCAGCGCTCATCAGCCTTTTTGGCATTGGCTATCTTAAAGGTAAAATTGTTAAGGATAAAGCTTTAAGAAGCGCAGCTGAGATGTTTATTATCGGCGGACTAGCCACAGCCATTGGTTTGATAGTAGGGGTTCTCTTAAAAGTTTAAAGGTTTTGTGTTAAACTCCTATCATGTTTGGCAGACTCTGGCAATTACTCTCACATGATATTGGTATAGATTTGGGTACTGTTAATACTCTGGTTTTAGTAAAGGGTAAAGGAATTGTGATCAGGGAACCGACTGTGGTTGCTCTTCATAAAAAAACCAGGCAGGTTTTAGCAATCGGCACTGAGGCCAAAAGAATGTTAGGTAGGACTCCGGCTGCCATCGCAGCTGTCCGGCCTTTACGCGACGGGGTTATTTCCGATTTTGAAACTACCGAGGCCATGCTGCGTTATTTTATCCATAAAGTTCACGAAAATCCCGGCTCTGCCAGTTGGCGGACCTTACTCAAAATCCCACGGCCCCGGGTAGTAGTAGGCATTCCTTCCGGGGTTACTGAGGTAGAAAGAAGGGCAGTGCAGGATGCCTGTTTATCAGCCGGGGCCAGGGAAGCTTATTTAATTGAAGAGCCAATGGCAGCAGCAATCGGGGCCAAACTGCCGGTTGAAGCTCCTGAAGGGGTAATGATTATAGATATTGGCGGGGGAACAGCGGAAATGGCAGTGATTTCTTTGGGCGGGATGGTGATTAATAAATCCTTGCGGGTGGCCGGGGACGAGATGGATGAGGAAATTATAAATTATATGAGGACTAGGTATGGGATGCTGATTGGGGAGCGGACTGCAGAAGAGGTTAAAATAGAAATCGGCTCGGCCTATCCGGTAGGTAAAGATAATCTGGCCACAGTAGTGCGGGGCAGGGATTTATCAAATGGTTTGCCAAAGTCTTTGAAAGTGACAGATGCGGAGATCAGAGAGGCTTTAACTCCGGTGGTTTCACAGATAATCACGGCCATCCAGGAAATTTTAGAAGAAACTCCGCCTGAGTTATTAACAGATATAGTTGAGCGGGGAATATATTTAGCAGGGGGTGGGGCGCTGCTTCGGGGTTTGGATAAAAGGATAGCTGAGGAAACAAAATTACCTGTCTATGTTGCAGATGATCCGTTAACCACAGTAGTGAGGGGCTGCGGCGAAGTGTTAAATAATTTAGATCTTCTTTCTAAAGTTCGGGTTACAGGTGGACTTAGGTAATTGACATTATGATAAATTTGTCATAAAATGAATATAACATTTGATAAAAGAGCGAGAAAGTTTCTAAAGTCTTTACCGGAGGAAGATAAAGGTCGCATTTCTGGTCATATTGATTTGTTTAGCGTAAACGGTTTTAATATGACAGGAAAATATTTAAAAAAGATTGAAAATAATTTATGGGAATTGCGTCCGGGAAGTATTAGAGTATTTTTTGGTTTGATTAATTCGGATGCAATCATTGTAAATATTTTTAGAAAAAAGACACAGAAAACACCAAAACAAGAAATAGAAACAGCTAAAAGACGATTAAAGGAATATTAATTATGAAAAAAAGACCAGAAGCAATACCATGGGAACAAGTAAAGAAAGAACTTTTTAGAGATCCTAAAGTTAAAAAGGCCTATGAGGATTTACAGCCGGAATTTGCTATTATACAGGCTCTGATTGATGCCAGGGTTAAAAAGAAAATTTCTCAGGAAGATTTGGCAAAAAGAATGGGTACAGGACAAGCTGTAATATCCAGACTGGAAAATGCCAACGCCAGTCCATCGTTATCACTTATAAAAAGACTGGCAAATGCCCTGAACTTAAAAGTTGAACTCAAATTTACCCCCAGATAAGTTATTACCTCGATTAAATTAGTGCTATAATGAAATTATGGATCAACTGCCAAGTGAGAATAGATTTTCTGAAAATGAAGCAAACCACGAGCAACCGGGAGGGCATATCCGCGTTAATGTTTCCCAACCTGAACTGTTATATGCATTGGCACAAAAATCTAGAGCGACTAATAAGAATCCTTATATAAGTAAGACATATATTGATGATTCTTTAATATCTTGGGAAACAAGCGAACTGCATCAAGATGACTCTAAATACATAAATGGCAAGCAGACTTATGGATTCAGTACCGAGCTTGATTTGAGGCGGAATATTCAGGACCCAGTCCAGCAATATTATACTCCGGAACGGACCAAGAAAGTTTTAGAAAATTTACAGAGGCAAGGAGTAATTATCCATATGGATACTATCATTAATGGTCAGCAGAGGTTAAAAATATATCACTCACGCGGCGCTTATGGAGTAGAAATTTTTTTGGGCTGGCCTTCAAGAGAAGCAGTTTCAGAGTACTATAGCGACTGGGCAACTAGGGTTGCGTTAAGTGATGCAAAAAAGGAATCAGTTGGTCAATTGGACGATTCGGGAAAAGCCGCTATTCAGCAAAGAGTCCAAAAAGATCTTACTAATCATGAAGTCAATCGGAGTGTGAGAATACGTTTAGCAAATAGGAAAAGATTAGATAGTTTTGAAGGGTGGGATCTACGTCCACCGCTGCCCCAAAACCAGGCAGAATTTTTGGAACAGACAGAATTTTACCGCAAGACTTTGGAGCAAACTCTAAAAGCTTTATATGCTGAGGCGAATGTAACGCCTAATGTGGATATTACTTTAAGACCGCCCGACCTCTCCGGTGATTCTTTAGACAGAGCAGCTAGTTTATCTTCTGAAAACGTTAAAACTCTTGACATGGAACAAGTAGTGCCGGATAGAGTGACTTTACATGATGTTAAAGGCCAGCCGGAAGCTGTTCGAGAAGCGCGAAGATTTGTAAGAGCGATCAATCTACCAGAACTGTATACAAGAAGAGGCGGAAAACCACCGAGAGGCGCCTTGTTTGTAGGTCCTCCCGGCACAGGCAAAAGCATGATCGCTAAAGGTATTGCTGCAGAAGCTCAGGCAGAATTTGTGGAAATCAATGCAGCTAATATCGGCAGTAAATGGATTAATGAATCTGCCAATTTAATGAATCAGGTATTTGATGATGCGGAAAGAAAAGTGGCGGCAGGTAAAAAAGTGATCATTTTTATCGATGAAATAGATGCAATAGCGCAGCAACGGCAAAATGCTCACCCGGAAGATATCAAAACAATTTCCGTTATGTTGCAACGGCTGGACGGGGTGATGACAAAACCAGGAGTCGTACTTCTTGCAGCCACCAACAGGCCGGATGCGATTGACCCGGCAATTGTCAGGCCAGGCAGGATAGATAGAATTATTGAAGTAGGATTGCCTAACGAAGAGGGAAGAAAAGAAATTTTGCAAAGCTATATAGACAAAACCAAAGGAAGAGCTGAGCCGGCCTATAAAGAGACATTATTTGATTCAAATATTGATTTAAATACACTTGCTTTGCAAACAAATGGTTTAAGCGGCGCAGAATTAGCAAACCTAATTAGCCGGGTTTTTGATGTCAAGCTTGAGTTAGAATTGGAGGGTCGAGGATGGCATCCAATGACTACGCAGGATCTTCTGAGTGCCGTACCGGTAGTAAAAACTGAAACCCAAAAAAGAAGAAAACTTGGTTTCCGTAAAAACGGGGAAGAATAGTAGAATAAAATAGCAAAAGTTGTTAATATACGGTCATGTTAAAAACTCCCTTTTATGATCCAAATTTAAGTTACGAAGAAAATTATGACCAGGGGCCATTTGGGGCATTTGCTGATGGAGAAATCTACAAGCAAACAGGGGAACCCCAGTATGACTTTTTAGGGCAAAAAGTCTATACTCCTTTTGGAATTCCGGCAGGCCCTCTGGTAAACGCCAAGTTTTGTAAGGCCGCTTTTGAGAAAGGCTTTGATATTTGTGTATACAAAACAGTAAGAAGCAGAAGCTTTCCCTGCCATCCTTTTCCCAATATTTTGTCTGTAAAACTCGAAGGTGATCTAACCCTTGCAAAAGCCCAAACTGAACTGATTGCAGATAATAATTACTCAGAGCCTTTATCCATTACCAACTCTTTCGGGGTGCCTTCTAAAGACCCAGATGTTTGGCAGGCAGATGTTAAAAAGGCAATTTCTTATGCCGGATCCGGGCAAGTTCTGGTTTTAAGTTTTATGGGAACTGTCAGGGAAAATCAAAGCCGGGAAGATTTTATTGCAGATTATGCTTTAGCTGCCAAATTATCAAAAGAGACCGGGGCAAAAATTCTGGAAGTAAATTTATCCTGCCCAAACATAGGTAATGAAGGATTAGTTTGCTACAACTTAGGAGTAACGGAAAAAGTTTGCAGCGCAATCAGGAAAGAAATTGGTGATACACCTTTAATTCTGAAGGTTGGTTACTATCAAAGTGATGAAGATTTGCAGAAGCTGGTAGATATCGCCGGAAAATATGCCCAGGCTATTGCCGCTATAAATACTATCCAGGCTGAAATTGTGGATAAAAACGGTAACCAAGCTTTGCCGGGGAAAAACAGGCTCAGGTCAGGAGTCTGCGGAGCCGGCATTAAATGGGCAGGCCTTGATATGGTAAGGAGACTTAAAAAGCTAATAGCTAATAGCCAACAGCAAATAGCAATTATTGGTGTTGGAGGAGTTACAAAACCGGAAGATTATACAGAGTATATAAATGCCGGCGCAGATTGCGTAATGAGCGCCACCGGCGCCATGTGGAACCCCTATTTAGCCCAGGAAATCAAGTCGAAAGTTTGATTTAATTAACGGTTAAAGATTTGCCTTTTGCAACAGCCGCATCAAAATCGCTGTAAAATTCTAACCAATTCCGTAACGCTTTCCCCTGATAAGTTAAATTGTTTCCATCGCCCGGGATATTTTGCATCCACCAGATTTTGAATTTTTCTCCTCCTGAATAATTGTCAGGGCATGCATTTGGTCCATACCAAGTATGGCAATTTACATCCTTTACTTCTCCTCCTCCTTCAGGCCGCCAGTCTTCACAGTCTGATTTTACGCTTGTTTTACTGTTCCAGAGATATTGGTTGGCATCGGTAACATTTGGCGGCGAATGAGTCCAACCGCAACGGTTAACAGTTTGGCCTCCTTCTCCGTGAGGATTGACGAATTTATTCCAAAGGTCTTCATTTACAAACCTCATCAAAGCCTCAATATGGTGGGTATGGTTTTCCAGCGTATCGCCTTCTGTCCTGGTAAAATTGTAATTATAAAGGACATAAGTTTTGTTACATACAGGCAAGTCATCAATTTGCTCACTATTACTGACATCGCCGTAGTTTGGGAAATTCCAAAAAGCTTTTGAGGTGAACCCCATGGACATATCGCTTTCTACAGGTTCGATCTTGCCATAGTGGTATCCCCACAGCCAAATCTGTTTAACATTCTTATTGTCTACGTAATCACAAATGTTGACATCTGTAGTTAAGAGAGCTTTGTAATCAGGCCGGTATATGCCGGAATTCCAGGGAATTTCATTATTAGAGATTGGCAAGGCTTTTTTAAATTCTTTATTGTCAATAATAACCGGGAGAAAAGTAGCTTGTTTAGAGGCATCTTTATAACCATGGTATTTGCTTGCTTTCCATAAAGCGGAAATACGTTGTTGGTTATTATTTGCAATTTTCCTTTTTAATCCCTCTAAACTTTCATTGGTGCCGGCAATAGCGGGATCCAGTTTAGTGCCGGAACTATCAAGGGGAAAGTAGCTTAATACTAAGACATTGATTGGGTTTGCTAGTCGGTTCGAGCCGCGAAATACTGCTTCTGCAGGTTCCTCTATTAAACTGCCCGGGGAAGGGGTAGGTAATGGAATAGTTGGAAAACTATTTTCATTATTGCGCGCGTATGTAATTGAAGGGCAGGCGTAATTAAAGGCAGACAGGTCGGTAGCATTAACATAGTAATCTAAATTAAAATCAAGCTTTTTACATTTTTCTATATCTCCTCTGATGCAGGCAGCCCAATACTCGGTGTCACTGAAATTTATCTGATTGTCTTTGTTTATGTCACAGTTAATAGCTGACAAAGTTGATATGTTTGACATAAGGGCTGCATTGGGAGTAGCGCTGATTGTAGCAGAAGAGGTAGGTGAGGGAGTTTGCCGTACCAGGAACCGGGTCATGAGTTTGGCATAATCCTGGCTGTTTATTTTACCGTCATTATTAGCATCATATTGCGGATCATATTTTACATCCCCTTGTCTTGATCCGTAAGCTGCCCGGAAACCGGCAAGCGAAAATTCATTCCCGGCTTTTGGTATAAAATTAAAAGGAGTTTTACTGGTAACTAAAAAAATGCCTATGATTAGACCAATGAGTAGAAATAACAAGAGGAAAATATGGGCAGATCCTTTTTCTTTCATCTAGTTTTAGTAAAGCATTATCTGTTTACTTTGTCAACCTAAATTTTCCTATTGACAAGGTGTACATTAGGGGGTAATATTAGGATATGTCTACCATCAGAGTTTCAGCTACATCTGCCAGAAATAATTTCTTTGAACTGCTTAACCAGGTAGCAGCAGGAACACAGGTAATTATTGAAAGAGATTCAAAAGAAGTGGCGATCCTTGCTCCTAAAAAACAGACCATTGATTTGGCAGCTTTAAAAAGGGCTTCAGAAGCTACTCACGGAATTTTAAAAGATTACGATCCAAAAAGAGATAATCCTTTTTATGGAAAAAAATCATGGCCTAACTTAGGTAAATGGGATGAAGGATTAAAATTTAAAAAGAAATGAAGCTCCTGGTAGATACAAGTGTTTTAATTGATCACTTGCGGGGCGGTAACGCTTGGAAAAAGGTTGTAGCTGAAAGCGGGGAAGATTTAAAACTTTTTGTACCAACAATAGTAATTTTTGAATTATTTTCAGGTCAAAGCACTCACGATCTTTCTATGGTTGTTAAAATATACCAACTTTTAGATAATTTCCAAAAAATAGAATTGGATGAAAACATAGCCAAGATTGCAGGCGAGTTTTTTCGGGATGCAAAACATCGTATTCAAGTTTCCGATTACATTATTGCTGCTTCGGCTTTATCGATAAATGCCCGGGTAGTTACCCTCAATAAAAAGCATTTTGCCCAAATTTCCGGTATTTCAATATATTCGCTTTAACTATTCAAAACCCATTTTTTTGCCCCAGTTTGTAGGGTCAGAGGTCCAGTCTAAGATAATTTGCAGGTCTTCCTTATTGATATAGTTTAAATTTTGGGCTTGCTCTGCCACATTTTCAAAAGTCGTTAAAGAAATCAAATTAAGATTATTGTCTGCAAAATTTTGCTGGGCTTTTTGCAGGCCGTAAGTTATGATGGAAAAAACATGGGAAACTTCCCCGCCTGCTGACCTGACAGCTTTGGTGCTGTTGATGGCGCTTTCCCCGGTAGAGACCAAATCCTCAATAACAATGGCTTTTTGCCCGTTTTTAATAATCCCTTCTATTAAGTTTTCTTTACCATGGTCTTTGGCTTTGCCCCTGACATAAACCATGGGTAAATTTAATTTATCGGCAATCCAGGCTGCGTGGGGAATTCCGGCTGTAGCTGTCCCTGCCACAACATCAAAAGATACACCTGATTTTTCGATAGTCTCGGTATAAAAATCACGGATTAACCTCCGTTTATCCGGATAAGCCATTAAAACCCGGCAGTAAGTATAGATAGGAGATAAAAGTCCGGAAACATAACGGTAAGGTTTTTTGGGACTTAAAGTAACGGCATTTAACTCTAGAAGTATTTTGGCAACTGTTTCAGAAATGTTATTCATATTAGTGATTGTATCTGATTTGTCAGGTTCAAGGTAGCCTCTCTTGGATTTTCGGCAAAAATAATTCCCCGGGAGGAAGAAATTATTAAACCCTGCTTTTTACTGTTTAACCCATTTTTGATAGTGGCTTCTAAATCTCCGCCCTGGGCTCCGATTCCCGGAACCAAAATTGGCATATCACCGACAATATTCCTAACCTGTTTTAGTTCCTCGGAATATGTGGCGCCTACAACTATCCCTACATTACTGCCCCAGTTTTTAACGTGTTCCGCAACAACCTGATATAGGGGTTTTCCTTCGACCGTTAAATCCTGAAATTCGCCTGCTCCCGGATTGGAGGTTTTAACCAGTACAAAAATTCCTTTATCCTCTCTTTTTAAAAAAGGCGCCAGACTTTCTTTTCCCAAATATGGATGGACAGTTGCCGCATCAACGCCCAAATCATCAAAGATAGCCTTTGCGTAAGCCTCATTTGTATTGCCGATATCGCCCCGTTTGGCGTCTAATATAATAGGTATATCAGGGTAAGAGCTTTTTAAGTAACTGACGGTTTTTTGAAGCTCACCTTCTTTATAAAAGGCTGCATTTGGTTTATAAGCTAAACTTAAATCAAAAGTTTGGTCAATTATTTTCCGGTTAAATTCAAAATCACCATTGTCTAAGCCAACACAAACAAATTTCCCCTCATTCCATTTAGCAGTTAGTTTATCTAAAAAACCCATATCATCAATATTATATAATATTGATCAAAATCATGGGCAAAGTTATTCCTGATCTGAAAGTTTTTCTTCTTTTAATATTTTTAAGCTTAGTAATTTTGTTTTTAGATACTATTAATCTGCTGAATTTACCAAAAAAGTTAATGTTTTATATCACTAATCCCGTTTCTTTTGGAATTTATAATACAAGCAGGAATGTGAGCAGGCAGTTTTATTTTGTATTTCAAGCGCGCTTCGCTGCCCAGGAAAACAAGGCTTTAAAAGAACAAATAGGTAAACTTTTATCGGAAAATGCCGAGCTTAGAAAAAAAATCGGGGAAGTTTCTGCTATGCTTTCCCAGGAAAAACACCTGGACCCGAATACTTACAATTTATTGCCAGTAAGGCCGATTGGGCTTTCCAGGTATTTAAAAATTGATCAAGGGTCTGAGGCCGGAATTAAAGTTGGCCAGGCAGTTGTTTCTGAAGACAATTTTATAGGAAAAGTAGTTTCTGTTTCCCCTTCAGCCGCAAATATTCAACTTCTGACTGATCCGGATTTCAAAGTGGCGGCATTTTCGCAAAATAAAGAAGGTCGGGCAAAAGGAGTGCTCGCGGGTCGGTTTGGAACTGATCTGATTTTGGATAAAATATTGCATGAAGAAAAGATTGCCACAGGCGACCTGGTTTATTCTGAAGGACTGGAAGAGTTTTTGCCCAGAGGCTTAGTGTTGGGTAAAGTGACAGAGGTAATGGAGCGGGAAAATGAAGTTTTTAAACAAGCCAAAGTTACCCACGTTTTTGATATTAGGGATTTGGAGTTAGTGTTTGTAATTTTGGAATAGCTATCAGTCATCAGTCTTCAGCTATCAGACTAAAAACAATAAGTCTGACGACTGAAAGCTGAGAGCGAAGTGATACTGACGACTATTATGAAAACATTGATTATTGTTTTAATTATTGCAGCTTTTTTACAGACTACTATCTTGCCGATAGATCTAGTTTTACTTATTCTAATCTGCCGGGCTTATGTGGTTTCAGAAAAAAATAATCTTTATTTATCTTTTATTTTTGGATTTTTAATTTCACACCTTAACCTGATTAATTTAGGTTCTCAGAGTTTAATCTATTTGGTTATTGTTCAGGCAGCACAAATATTATCCAAGATTAGATTGGCAGGTAATCCATTATTGATTGTACCAATCAGTTTAGTATTTTTATCCTTAGTAAACTTAGGTACACTGGATTTTCCAAAGATTATTCTAACCTCCCTTTTATCCTTACCAATTCTTTATTCGCTAAGGCTTTGGGAAGAAAGATTTATTGTTAGAAAAGAAATAAAATTAAAGGTTTAATATGGCCAAAAAAAGGAAACACTTAGGTTTTAGTTTTACAGACGAAGTGGCAAAAGTTACTTCTAAAAAGGGGAATTTCAAGGTTAAAGAAGCATCTGACTGGACAGATTTGCTTTTGCCAAATTTCCGTCCGGGATATCAGCAGGGGCTCAGTCAAAGTATTTGGAGAATCATTTTTTTTACAGCTGTTATTTTAGTATTATTTTTTATAATATTTTTGCGGCTTTTTCATCTGCAGATAGTTGAGGGGAAAACAAATAGAGAACTTGCAGATGGTAATCGGATTCAAATTAAAGTTATTCATGCGCCTCGGGGGGTAATATATGACCGGAACGGGCAGATATTGGCGGCCAATTCTCCCGCTTTCCGCTTGACTGATACAAAGTTATCAAAACCTAAAACCAGATTTGTAACCCGTGAGCAAGCTATGGAATGGGAGGTTAAAGATGACCCGCGGGTTTTAAATTTAGAAGTTGATAATGTCAGAAATTACCCAAAAGGCGAGGTATTTGCTCATGTAGTGGGGTATACAGGGGAAATTTCTGATATAGAGTTGGCAGATCCTAAGTTTAAAAACTATCGTTTGGGGGATCAAATTGGCAAAAGCGGGATAGAGGCTCAATATGAGAAAATATTGCATGGGGTAGATGGCGGAGAGATTATTGAAGTAGACGCCTCAGGCAAAAAACTTAGGACTTTAAGGCAAAAAACCCCAATCCCCGGGCAAAACATTTATTTGTCAATAGATGCATCTTTACAAGAAAAACTTTATCAGGAATTTAAGGAAGCCATATCCAAGTCAGGCAGTTGTTGTGGTGCTGCTGTGGTTTCAGATCCGTCCGGTGGTAAAATTCTAGCTCTTGTTTCCTATCCTTCTTTCGATCCGAATTTATTTACCAAAAATGAGGATTTTGCTATCAGCGAGATTTTTTCCCAAACCACCTCGCCGATCTTAAATCGGGCAATAGCCGGAACTTATCCCCCGGGATCAACATTTAAGATAATTTCATCTATGGCGGCCTTAGCATCGGGCAAAATCAATGCTGATACCACCTTTGAAGATACCGGGGTAATGTACCTGGGGTCGTACCAGTTTAGCAATTGGTATTTTAATCAGTTTGGCAAGGTCGAAGGCTTGGTTAATCTGAAAAAAGCTATCATGCGTTCAAATGATATTTATTTTTATAAAGTTTCACAAATCATTGGGGAAAGAGCATTAGTTGATTGGTCAAAGAAATTATATCTGGGGGCGCGGTTGGGTATTGACATTCCCGGTGAGGAAACAGGGCTTGTTCCTACTAATGAATGGAAACAAGAAACTTATGGGCAACCTTGGTACCCGGGAGATACCTTACATATGTCAATCGGCCAAGGGTTTGTTTTAACCACTCCTTTGCAAATATTAGGGGTTACCTCCTACATTGCCACAGGAGGTACTCTTTACCAGCCGCAACTATTACTTAGTGATAAACCTAAAGTTTTAGTTTCCAATTTGTTGCCGAAAGATCAAATAGACTTGATTAGGGAAGGAATGAAGTTAGTACCCAAATCAGGGGGTAGCGCTTGGCCGTTTTTTACCTTTCCTTTTCCGACCGCTGGGAAAACCGGTACAGCCGAGTTTGGTGATAAAAATAAGACCCATGCTTGGTATACTTCATTCGCGCCGGTTGACGATCCTCAAATCGCCATGACTATTTTAATAGAAGGCGGAGGCCAAGGGTCTTCGGTATCTGCGCCGGTAGCCAAGGAAATATACCGCTGGTATTTTTCCCCTGATAAAAATAAACTGATACAGGATGTCTATGTCCCTGCTACTGATTCCGGTAGAACTCTAGGGGAATAGCTGGTACAATAAAACTATATGCCCAAGAATACACTTTTCATAATTGTTTTTGTAGTAATAATTCTAACCGGTGTTGCTACCTTAATCTTTAACCGCAGTCAACTAACGTCTGTTTCCAAAAGTGAAATCGACGCTGCTATAAATAAAGCCAAATTTTTATATAGCGAAGAAAAGATTAGGGGGAGAGGTTTTATCAACGGTCCTTGCTTATCAGATGCATTACTTCCGGGATGGGTGGTAGATATTGCCCATAGTCCCCGTTTAGCCATCGATGATTTGCCGGAAAACCAGTGCCCTTCTTATATTGAAGGTAAAGCGCAGCATTTTGTGGAGTTAAATACTGAAGGAGACTTGATTAGAGCCAGGTAAAATGAAATACCTAACATTGCCGTTTAGCCTAATTTACTTTTGGTATATAGATAGTATCCCGTTCTTCGTAAAGACCTGGAAGAACCTGATGTTTTATTTAGAGGAAGATTTGGCAGTAGGGCTAATGTGGAGATTACTTTTTACCCCGCTTTTTCATGACAGCAGTATCGTTGGTAGAATTTTAAGTTTTATATTCCGGGGCGTCCGGATAATCTTAGGTTTATTTGCATTTTTGGTTGCTACTCTCATACTGTTTTTCGTAGCCGGCTACTGGTTAGTATTACCTCTTTTGGCCTCTATAGATAAACCACAATATATTAGCCCCTTTTTATTTCTAGCCGGAGTAGGCTTATTTTTAATTGAAAAGTTTACCCATCCGCATAAAAAAGTGTGGTCTGCTAAGAATCCCTGGGACTGTTCGACAGTTAGAAAAGAAAATTTAAGTTTCAAAAATCTTCTTGCAAGTCCCAGGGTTTTAGACCTTCTGTCTAACCTGGAAATTCAACTGAATAGTTTACCCGCATTTGAGATTACGGATAAAGATAGTTTAATAAAGAAAGCATTTGAATTGGGCAAGTTTTGCGGGAGTGAGTATTTAGGCCAGACCCACTTTTTTGTAGCTGCCATTTCTGAAATTCCTAATATAGATACCCTTTTACTGAAATTGGAGCTGCAACTTCAAGATTTTGAAAAAACTTTATTTTATCTGGAAAAGAAGAGGCAAACATGGAGAAGGATATATATCTGGGACGGCGATTTTGCCGTACATCACTTAAAAGGTGTTAATAGGGGGTGGTTAGGTGTTCCTACTCCTAATTTAGATTTAGTAGGAGAAGATTTAACCCGTCAAGCAGCATCCAAAGGGTTTCCGGATTTAATCCGGGAAAATGATGTGTTAAAGGATGTGGTTAATATTCTGTCCCAAACCAGCAGTAGGAATGTTATTTTAGTAGGTCCCCCGGGTTCCGGTAAAACTGCAACTTTAAAGCATTTGGCAAAGCAGATAGTTACCGGGGACGCGCCGGAAGCCTTAGCCATGAAAAGGATAGTCTTGTTGGATTTAACCAAACTATTATCCGGGATTAAAACTCAAGGGGATTTGGCAGAAAGGGTGAAAACAATTTTTGAAGAAGTGGGGTTTGCCCAAAATGTCATCATTGCTATAGAAGAGATTCATGAACTGGGAATGGGGGAGGCAGGAAGTAATTTTAACCTGTATTCTCTGATGCAGCCATATTTTGAATCGGACACTTTTCAGTTTATCGGCACCACCGAAACGCAAAACTACAGCCGGATTTTAGAAAAAAACGGCAGTTTTGCCAGGCTTTTTAGAAAAATTGAGCTTTCCCCTGCTACAGAAGCCGATACTTTAAATATTTTAGAATACCGCGCTATAGAAGCAGAGAGAAAAGATAAGGTTAAGGTAACTTTTATTGCCATCAAAACTGCCACTAGCTTATCAGCCAAACTTATTCATGACCGGGTCCTGCCGGATTCTGCCATTGCCATTTTAAAAGAAGCCTTAGCCCAGCCGATTAACAAATGGGTGACAAAAGAAGTGGTCAGACGGGTTGTTTCTTCAAGGGTGAAAGTGCCTCTGATGGAAGTAGGTAATGCGGATAAAAACAGGCTGTTGAATTTAGAAGATGAGATTCATAAAAGAATGATAGATCAAGAGCAAGCTGTTAAGGCTGTAGCAGATACTTTAAGGCGGTCGGTAACCGGACTTAGGGAAGAATCAAGGCCAATCGGTTCGTTTTTATTTGTTGGTCCGACAGGTTCCGGCAAAACAGAGTTGGCAAAAACTCTAGCTGATGTGTACTTTAAAACAGCAGGGGCTTACATTAGGTTTGATATGTCGGAGTACCAGACTCAAGAATCGGTGAGTCGGTTGATCGGTGGATCGGATCAGGAGGGACAACTAACTGAGGCGGTCAGGAATCGGCCGTATGCCTTGCTTTTGCTGGATGAGTTTGAAAAAGCAGATCCGAAAATTTTGACTTTATTCTTGCAGGTTTTAGAAGACGGCAGGTTAACTGATGCCAGTGGCAGGACAGTGGATTTTACCAATACTATTATTATTGCCACTTCAAATGCCGGCTCATTAACCATCGCCCAGGAGTTGCAAGCAGGAAAGAGTTTGGAAGTGGTCGACAAAGAAGTTAACGAAGAGCTTCTGAGAGTATTTAAGCCGGAATTGGTTAACAGGTTTGATGAAGTGGTGTTGTTTAAGCCGTTGTCTCAAGATGATTTGCAAAAGATTGTGCAGATAAAATTAAATTCTTTGCAAAAACAGATGAAAGATAAAGGGTATTTGGTAGCATTTGACCCAACGCTTATTGCAGAGTTTGCCAAAAGGGGATTTGACCCGGTGATGGGCGCGCGCCCCTTACGCCGCTTAATGCAGGATACGCTGGAGGCCAAACTCTCCAGGTTAATCTTGGAAAATAAATTAGTCAAAGGGCAGGTATTCCAGGCAGGAATAGATCTTATGTCATCTTGACATACATTTTTGATGGGAGTATAATAAAAATATGTTTAACACAATATCAGCAAGACAGATTCAAAGAGAGTATAAAAAGGTTTTAGAAAAGGCTAATAAATCTAAAGAGCCGGTTGTAGTGATGGCAAACAATAAACCTTTGGGTGCGGTGGTGGGATTGGATATCTTAGAGAAACTTCAACTCGAAGCAGTATTAAGCCAAGCTCTTGAAGATTACAAAGCGGGGAAAACGAAAACCATTTCTACAATGGAAGAGTTGGAAGCAGATTTTGAGGAAATGAGAAAAGAAGCAAATTTGTAATGCATGTTTACAGTCTTATATTCTCCAAAGTATTTAGTAGCAAGAAAGAAGTTTTTAAAAAATAATAGTAAGCTAGCTGATAAAACAATTAAGGCAATATCCTTATTTACGAGAAATCCAGAGCATCCAAGTCTTAATATTGAGAAACTCAAAGGAGCCAAGATTTGGACAATCAGAATTGATCAAGGGAACAGAATCTTTTTTTATTGGGTCGAGGAATCCAAAGCACTCTTTATTGATATAGGTAAGCATGACAAATATAGAAAATATTAATTTTGGAAAATAAATTAGTCAAAGGACAGGTATTCCAGGCAGGGGTTGATCTTTTATCTGCATAGATATCTTCCATCCTAATCGAAACAAACTGGAGCAGTAGGTTTACCTTTCTCATTAATAAGCTCTACACAACCTTTGGGATTATCTTTGCATATTCCCCCTTGTTCTTCTTCATTCCAAACACAAGATCCTCTTCTGCAATCATCCCTTTCCGAACAAGAGCGCCCTTCGTAGCCACTTCTAAATGGTAGTTCAATTAAAGAACAAATTATCTTAGAAGAGTTTGTAGGATTGTTAAACCTTGGATTACACCATGTGGCTCCTCTTTGCCAAAGATAAAATAATAACGTAATTAGTAATAAAACAAATAGAACAATAATTGCTTTTTTCATTAAATATTTAGGTGATTTTTTATTGCTCGAATATTTATAATTATATATTAATGTTATGATAAATAGTATGGGAAAATTCCACCAAAAAACCACCCTTGCGGATGGTTTTATTGCTTCGGTAGTTGGTAAACTATCGTTGATCTCTCCAGTAAAAGTAAGTTTACTATACCAGAAATTTTCTTATTTGTCAAATTCCAAAAAAGCCTCCGTGAACCGGACGGGATTCGAACCCGCACCTTTTACTGGAGAGGTAAATAGTCTGCCATTAACCTACCGGCCCAAATTCACGGGGGCCAAATCATTATCACATAATTATAAATTCCTATACAAGATCGGGATGACAATTATACTTGTTTTTTTCTTAATTCTTATTTCTCCTATTGCAGCTTATGCTGTTTTGGATTTTGACCAAATCAATCAAAAAGTTTCCAATAGGTTTGAGGGGGATGTAGTGAAATTAGCGGCAATAATGGAGGAGCTAAGAAGAAGAAAAGGTATTACTGAAACCAGGGTGGCTTTTGGCGGGGTAGATACACAAATAAAAGCGGCTGATTATTGGATAACTTCGGCAGCAGAGGCAGTAGCTTTTCAGAGGGCGCAAAAATATTCCTCCCAATCCCAGTTAAGAAATAGTCTGGAAGTTTTAAAAAATAAAGTTCTTAAAGCTAAAAATGAAGTAGGAAAGGCTTTAAATGAATAAGCAAATTATCTTCATTGCAGCAATCCTGGCAATTTTATTTTCTATACTTTTTTTAAGAAATAAAACAGAACCTATGGTGAATCCATTAATAAAGCAATCTGTAACGCCTATACCTACAACTACAACAATTAATCAGCCTAAAGAAGTTAAATATAATAGTTCTACTGATTTGGAAAAAGAACTAGAGACTGTGGATCCCCAAGTATCAGATGGAGATTTTAATTAATTCCTTGACACGGCGTGTACAATTCAACAATATATAAATATGCAAAATTTAGTTGTGGTGGAAAGTCCGACTAAAGCCAGGACTTTGCAAAAGTTTTTGGGTGACAAATATCAAATCGAAGCCTCAATGGGGCATGTCAGGGATTTGCCTAAAAGTGAACTGGGGGTAGATGTGGATAAAAATTTCGAGCCTAAATATATTATTCCCCGGGACAAAAAAAAGAAAGTTAATGAGTTGAAAAAAGCGGTTAAAAACGCTGATACCCTTTGGTTGGCTACAGACCCTGATCGGGAGGGTGAGGCAATTGCCTGGCACATTCAACAATTGCTTACCGACTACCGACTACCGACTACTGCGGAAGACGGAAGACGGAAGACGAAAGTCAAACGGGTGGTTTTTCATGAAATTACCCAAGAAGCACTTAAAAAGGCTTTTGAAAACCCCAGGAATATTGATATTAAATTAGTTGATGCCCAGCAAGCCAGAAGGGTACTGGATAGGTTGGTAGGTTATAAGCTCTCCCCTTTGCTTTGGGAAAAAGTGAAAAAAGGTTTGTCTGCCGGCCGGGTGCAATCAGTAGCTTTGAGGTTAATTGTAGAAAGGGAAAAAGAAATCCAAGCTTTTAAGCCGGAAGAATTTTGGAAAATTGAAGCTGAATTAGAATCAAATAAATCAAAATTCATAGCAACTTTAATACTGGAAATTAAGAATGAACAGCAGGCAAAAGAGCATACAGCAAATCTTGAAAAAGCAACCTACAAAGTTTCTAAAGTTACTCAAAGGGAAGTCCGGCGTTATCCATACCCCCCTTTTACTACCTCAACCTTGCAACAGGCAGCTGCCAACCGCTTAGGCATGTCAGCCAAAAAAACCATGATGTTAGCTCAAGCTTTATATGAACATGGGTTCATAACTTACATGAGGACAGATTCGGTCAATTTATCTGCCCAGGCAATTGCTTCGGTCAGGGCCTATATTGAAAGCTCCACTGGCAAATCTTATTTGCCGAATACTCCCAGAATCTTCAAATCTAAATCTAAAAATGCCCAGGAAGCGCATGAGGCAATCAGGGTAACAGATGTCAGTCGTCAGTCGTCAGCTATCAGACAAATAGGAAATTTAAATAAAGATCATATACGGCTTTATGAGTTAATTTGGAAAAGGTTTGTAGCTTGCCAAATGAATGAGGCAGTGATGGATCAGACAACAGTTGATATTACGGCTGATAATTATCTTTTAAGAGTAACAGGATCTGTAATTAAGTTTGACGGTTGGTTGAAGCTTTATGGAAAAGAGGCGGAAGAAGAGGGAGACGAAAAGAAACCCGCTTCGACGACTCAGCGAGGCGAGCAAGTTCTGCCGGAATTGACAGAAAATCAGCTTTTGAATTTAATTAAACTTTTGCCTACCCAGCATTTTACAGAAGCCCCACCGAGGTATAACGAAGCTTCTTTGATTAAAAAATTGGAGGAACTGGGTATTGGCAGGCCTTCGACATATGCACCAACGCTTTCTACGATACAGGAGCGGTTTTATGTTGAAAAATTGGAGAAAAAATTTATCCCGACTTCTTTAGGAATTACTGTATCAGATTTTTTGATGGCAAACTTTGCTGATATTTTAGATTATTCTTTTACAGCCAGGATGGAGGATGAGCTGGATGAAATAGCCAGGGGTGAGCGGGAATGGAAACCTACTATTAAAGAATTTTACGGGCCATTCGAGAAAAAGCTTGAGGAAACTAAAAAGACTGCCCAAAAAGTTAAGATGGAACTGCAATATACCGGCAAAATGTGCCCCAAATGCGGTAAGGAATTAATTGTCAGAATTGGTAAATTTGGGAAATTTTTAGCCTGTTCCGGTTTCCCGGAATGCAAACATACAGAATCTATGGAGGAAAAAATTAATGCTAAATGCCCGGATTGTGGAGGGGAGATAGTAGTAAGAAAAACCAGGCATGGAAAAACCTTTTATGGCTGCAAAAACTGGCCTACTTGCAAATTTGCTTCCTGGACTAAACCTAAGTCTTGACCCTTCGACAGGCTCAGGGCCAATACTGAGCAAAGTCGAAGTATTGACATACGTCATACGTATGATATAATATTGATATTATGTATCGAATTAGTGTTTATATCCCGGAAGAAACTAAAAAAATAATTAATCTGGCAGCCAGAGCCAAAAGCAAAGCTGAATCTGAAATTATCAGGGATGCTTTAAAGGAGGGATTAAAAAAGATTTATCGACCTGCTGCCTCTGCCCAGGCCCTGCTTGATTTAGCAAAAATGGCTGAAAATCTCCCTACTAAGCGCGGTTCCCCTACAAATGTTTCTATAAACCATGACTATTACGCTTGGGGAGGGGAAAAAAGAAAAAGGTGAG
>JACPEX010000033.1 GCA_016183265.1 Candidatus Daviesbacteria bacterium
CTTAAAGAATTTTTATCAAGCAGTGCGATTAAAATCCGCTCTATTGCTTTAAGCTTAACGCCTTTTATGCCGGAGACTGCCGAAAAAATATTAAAACAATTTTCCGACCAAATTAAATCAGGTTCTCCATTATTTCCCCGCCTGCAGTCACCTGAGGCGACAGCTGATGGCGGGCAGGCCCGCATATGACGCTCATAGATACACATGCACATTTGTATTGGGATTCTTTCAAAGAAGATTTTGATGAAATGATCCAAAGGGCTGCTGATGCCGGGATTTCTACCATCATCAATGTTGGTGTTGATATTGAAAAAAGCCAGGTTGCTTTGGACCAGACTAAAAATACCAAATGGCCAAAAGGTTTGTCCGTCTATTCTACCATCGGCATACACCCACATGAAGCCATCAAGTATGGACAAACTATACACGATCGTAGTAAGTTTGTCCAGGAAGATATAATCAAGTTAGAAGAAATATACCGGAATAATCCGGATAGGGTGGTAGCTGTTGGGGAATGCGGTTTGGATTTCTTCCAAAATAATAATGATAACGATCATAATAGTTATAAAAGTCATAATTTTTATAACTTACAAATAAAGCTCTTTGAAGCCCAAATAAATCTTGCTCGAAAATTGAGATTACCTCTGATTGTCCATTGCCGGGAAGCCTGGGACGAAACACTGGAAATGCTAGGAGATCAACCCGCAATTTTACACTGTTATAGTGGGTTTCCCCATACTACTCAATACATAATACATAATACTAATTTCTATGTTTCTTTTGCCGCCAATATTACTTATCCTAAAAATGAATATTTAAGAGAAGCTGCCAAAATTTTACCTCTTGATAGAATTCTTTTGGAAACAGATTCACCCTTTTTGGCTCCCCAATCCAAAAGGGGCCAAAGAAATGAACCCTCGGCTGTCGCCGAAATCGCCCAACTCATTGCTGACCTAAAAGGAATATCACTTGAAGAAGTAGCCGAGCAAACTACCAATAATGCCAAAAAGATATTTAATATTTAGGTTATATCCCTCCTTGATTTCGGGTAAACTTTGGGATAATGTAAGATTACATGACTAAAACCAAAAGAATTAATGTTAGAGGTATTGCGATCTCTATTATTTCCAAAGGGGAATATGATTATATCTCTCTCACTGATATGTTGAGAGCAAAAGACGGAGATTTCTTCATCTCTGATTGGCTTAGAAATAGAAATACTGTTGAATTTCTTGGTATTTGGGAGAGTATATACAACCCAAACTTTAATTATGGCGAATTCGCCATAATTAAAAGCCAGGCAGGTTTGAATAACTACAAAATAAGCATAAAAGAATGGGTCAAAAAAACAAATGCCATCGGACTAAAAGCAACGGCAGGTCGGTATGGCGGTACGTATGCCCATAAGGATATCGCTTTTGAATTTGGAATGTGGATTAGTCCAGAATTTAAAATTTATCTCATAAAAGAATTCCAACGGTTAAAGGAAGACGAAAATCAGCGTTTGATTTTAGGCTGGGATGCTAAAAGAATTTTATCCAAAATTAACTATAGAATCCACACAGATGCAATTAAGAAGAATCTTATTCCAAAAAAGATTGAGAAAAAAGCAAAAACAATAATTTATGCCAGCGAAGCAGATGTTTTAAATATGGCGTTATTTGGTAAAACTGCAAAAGACTGGAGAGATCAAAATCCAAATGTAGAGGGAAATATCAGAGATAATTCAACAGTTGAACAACTTATTGTATTGGCAAATTTAGAATCACTGAATGCTGAATTTATCCGGCAAGGCTTACTGCAAGACGAGAGGCTAAAAAAACTGAATGACATAGCTATTATTCAGATGCGTTCGCTTTTGGATACTCCATTGATAAAAGAATTAAAATGAGAAAGAAAAACGATAAGCAAAGCTTGCGATCTAACGATCTTAAATTAACAAAAGCTTTTGAAAAACTTATGCTTGATATGGGAGTAACTTTTATTGATGTAACACCAAAGAAGAGGAAACCAGCCAAAAAGTAATTTCCAAAGGCAATCATCTGGAAGAAACGCTCAAAAGATTAAAATAAACCACCCAAAATGCCAAAAAGATATTTAATATTTAAGTCACTGCGGCAGTAGTTACAAAATATCGCCATCCATCTTTTATCCGCGCACTCTGTTTTCTATTTCCCTCCCAATGGCAAAACCATGAACATCCTCCACATTTTTCAGACGTTACAGTAACAGCTTCATGGAATTCTTTAGTCAAAAGGGGATTTTCTTTCCCTGTTAAAGAATAGGCTTTAGGCAAAGCTACATCATTACAAACTCTTGCATTTCCTTGAGCATCAACGGAAATCCAGTGGGCGGAAGGATTTTTGCAGTGCCATGCATTATTTGGATTAGGAGCGCTGGCTACTTCTTTTAAGAAAGCGTCCGACATATGAAGAAATTCCGCAAATGGCCCACGTACCTTTGCCAGCCTACGGTTAATTCTTACATATTCTTTCCAACCTGCCTCATCAAGTGAATGAAAATTGTCAGGAGAACCCGAGCTTCTTCCATTCAAATCAACTGCCGGCACTGCCTGAAAAAAGATACTATTTAACATACACATCTCACCTATCTTCTCAACTACCCCTAAATTATCTTGAGTAACTACTGTTCTTATTCCTGCATAAATATGTAAGGTTCCCCGTATATAATCCGCCCGATCTATTACCCGCGGGTCATTTTTTGGAAACATA
This sequence comes from Candidatus Daviesbacteria bacterium, assembly GCA_016183265.1. Lineage (GTDB taxonomy): Bacteria > Patescibacteriota > Microgenomatia > Daviesbacterales > UBA10151 > UBA10151. Next base: position 2,733 of record JACPEX010000033.1, read on the forward strand.
CCATCAAAAGACAAATTTACTCCGCGCAAACCTACTTCTGCTGCATCTCGCCAATAATTCTCTTCTTCCCGTTCGTCTTTTACTATCCCGCCATTTGTATTTAATGTTGTCCATAATCCCAATTTTGAAGCATACTTAATAATTTGAAACAAGTCTTTCCTTAGCGTCGGTTCACCCCCTGTCAAGTCCAGGTTTTGAATACGCGCTCTTTTAAGATTATCCAGTATCTTAAAGATTTCCTCTGTTGATAACTGTCTTCCGCACATCTTATTTGCATTACAATGCAAGCATGCAAGATTACACTCATCAGTTAGCTTAACCGAAGCAAGTCTGGGAGAATAACCACGACGAAACATAGACAACCTACAAGCTTCTGATATTTCTTCGTTTAAAGGTTTAAATGGCAAATAATTTAGTTGGCGAATAGGAAGTTTTGTTGGATCAACTCCGATAGCTTCCATTCTATTTCTGATATCAGATTCTAGTTTCATGTCGGTCAATGTACTATTAGTTATTATTTATGTCAAATAAGTACACTTAACCCTAGGTGGCAATAGTATTCCACCCCCCAGGTGGGATTCATTTGCTTTATGAGGCTGAAAAAAGTACACTTATAGGTACAACATGAGGATATTGCTGGTCTTTTTTATTGGATTTTTGTCCTTTTTTTACCTGTCTGAAATTATCAAACGCTTGATTGGTGAATTCCGCTACAGCATTGCGGGAGTAATCTTTATGCTGACAGGTGTCATTGTCGGCTTTTACGGAGGAGGTCTTTTGCCACAAGGGTTAAATGTTTTATCGGCATTTTTCTTAATCGGCTCGGGTTTAGGCGCTATCTCCCACCATCTTCTTTCCAAAAAGTTTCTTTTCCTGCCAAGGAAAGAAAAAGAGTTTGTTTTAAAACATGAAAATATCTTTGAAAGATTATTGGAAATTCTACCCGGGGCTTTAACCTGGGTAGCTTTAACTTCTCCGATCTGGCTCTCTTTTGCCTTGCCTTATGCAGTAGCCTATTTAATTTTGATTGCTGATGTTTACTGGCTTTTGACCGCTTTCCGTATTGGGATTTTAATTTTAATCGGGTATAAAAAAATGGAATGGGCTAAAAAACAAAACTGGCTTAAAAGTTTAAAGCAAGACTTTCCCGTAGCTTGGGAAAAATATTACCACCTAATCTTAATCCCTACTTATAAAGAAGCTGCATATATCTTAGACTCAACACTGGATGGCATATTAAGCGCTGATTATCCAAAAGATAAATTACTGATAGCTGTTGGTTTTGAAGAAAGGGATGATCAGGAAAAAATCCAAAGCACCAAAGCTTATCTAAAAAAGATTGAAAAAAAAGTGGGCGGAACTTTTACTACTATCCACCCTTATGAATTACCTGGTGAAGTTGCCGGACAAGGCTCGAATAAAAATTGGATGATTAAGCATATTGTACTCCAGTTACAAAAAAGGGGTATTGAGCTTGAGGATGTATTTGTTACGACTTTAGATGCTGATTTTGTAATCAGCAAACAATTTTTAGCCGGGGCATTGCATAAGTATCTATCATTGTCTGCCACAGAGCGCGATAAAAGGACTTTTACCGGCGTATTTTTGTACCATAATAATTATTGGCAAACTCCCACCCCCATGAGGCTAATGGCTACCGGTACTTCACTTTGGCAACTGGCAGAAATGGTCGGTTCAGATAAATATATGAACTATTCTTCCATGTCCATTAACCTTAAAACGCTTTTGGATATCGGCCTGTGGATACCGGATAAAGTTAATGACGATAACGGCTTTTATTGGAAAGCCTATTTCCACTTTAATGGCGATTATAAAGTTATCCCGCATTTTTTGCCCATTTCCGCGGACGCTGTCCAGGATTCCACTCTGTTAAAGACTTTCCAAAACCAATACCAGCAAATTAAAAGATGGGCTTACGGGGTTGAACACATTCCATTTATTGTCAAACAATATTTCACCAAAGAAATTGATTTTTGGAATAAAACCGATAAAGTCCTGTTTAAAATCTGGGGTGATTTAAAATGGGGTTTCTTGGCTATTTTTGTCACTTTTGGCAGCTTATTTATCCCTCTGGTTAATCCAAACTTTAAAGAATCAGTTTTAGCAGTAAATTTACCCATTGTATCTTCATGGATATTAACTATTACCTTTTTTGCTCTTTTTGCCACCATTTATGTTCACGAAAAAACAGCGCCCCCAAGACCAAAAAACTGGTCTGTTTTTAAAAAAATCTGGTCGTATATCCAATGGCTTTTAATACCGATTATTTTAATCACCATTTCCTCGCTTCCTGCCATTGATGCCCAAACTTCTTTGATGTTTGGCCGAAAATTAGAATTCCGGGTTACTCGTAAAGTCCGATTATTGCAATAATTTATGTCTAAAACATTACACTTTTGGGTTCTAATTTCACCTTTAATCTTAAGTCTGCTAATTACCATTGTCATCTTAACCGCCCTAAAATTTTTACCTGCCCATCTTCCCCTTTTTTATTCCCTACCTTGGGGAAATAAACAGCTGGCTACCCACCAGCAATTTTTGCTTATACCCACCAGTATCAGCATAGTCACTATTTTAAACCTAGTTATTTCCTGGCAACTACATACTACGCAAATCTTTTTTAAAAGAACATTGCAAGTTTCTTCGATTATTATCAGCTTAATACTAACTATTTCATTTATTAAGGTTATTTTAAATTTTGTCTAAATATGGATTTTGTAGTTCCCATCATAATTTCATTTTTGATTACTGCTTTAGCAATCCCCCCGACCATATTACTGGCAAAAAAATTCAAATTATTAGATAACCCTAAAACCAGACCACATCCTGCCCACACTCAAACACGGGTTGTTTCAAGAGCAGGGGGGCTGCCAGTTTTTTTAGGAATCATAGTAGCCATATTGCTCTTTACCCCTATTGAAAAAACAATTATTGGTATCATGATTGGACTTATTGTTTTACTTATTGTCGGGCTTTTAGATGATAAGTACCAAAACCTGTCGCCATACCTCAGATTAGCCAGTCAATTTATTGCAGCCGGAGCAGTTGTAGCAAGTGGTGTCGGCATCAAATTTATCACCAACCCACTAGGCGGAATTATCCACTTTGATACGAGTCCACAAATGATTCTGTTGGCCCAATTTTTAACTTTAATTTGGATTGTCTGGGTAATGAACATGATTAATTGGTCGAAAGGGGTAGATGGCCAAATGCCGGGGATTATTACCGTTTCAGCCATGATCTTGGGACTCCTATCTTTAAAATTAAATTTATTTCCTGACCTGACTCAAATAAATGTAGTCAAACTATCATTTATTACTGCCGGTTCGTCTCTGGCGTTACTAATTTTCAATTGGCACCCAGCCAAGATTTTTCCCGGGTTTTCCGGATCAACAATTTTAGGGCTCATGATTGCGGTACTGGCTATACTATCCGGAGGAAAACTAGCCACAGCCGGCTTAGTACTTTTAATTCCGGCAATTGATTTTGCCTATACTTTTTTCCGAAGAGTATTTAGTGGTAAATCACCGGTCTGGGGAGACAAAGGCCATCTGCATCATAAATTATTAGGACAGGGATTATCTCACCAACAGATCGCCTTGTTTTACATTTTAGGAAGTGTTATTCTGGGGGCAGCAGCCTTAAGCTTGTCCTCAAAAGGCAAGTTATTTGCGGCAAGTATAGTGGGAGCGGTTATCTTAGGAGGTATATTATGGTTAAACTTTTTTGGGCAATACTCAAAGCGTCGCGCCCCAAACAATGGATAAAAAACTTTGCTGTTTTTGCCGCCCTAATCTTTTCCGGCGGGCTGTTGGATAAAACTAACCAGTTAAAAACCCTGGAAGCCTTTTTATTATTTTGTATTTTTTCCTCAGCCACCTACATATTAAATGACATTTTTGATATTGAAAGAGACAAACTGCATCCTTTTAAAAAGAAGCGGCCAATTGCCTCGGGGCTGATTCCTATACCTTTAGCATTAACTTTAGCTCTTGGGGCAATCATCATCTTTTTGCCTTTGTCATATCTACTTTCCCCGGCATTTTTCTTTGCTGTCCTGGTGTATTTAATCCTGCAGCTTTTTTATTCAGCTTACTTAAAACAGGTGATTTTAATTGATGTGTTGGTGATTGCAGCCGGATTTGTATTAAGGGTTTACGGCGGAGTTTGGGCAATTGATGCTCATTTAAATGTCTGGTTTCTGCTTTCTGTAACTAGCTTTGCCTTATTTTTAGCGATTGGAAAAAGAAGATCTGAGCGGACTTTAATGGAATCTCAAGCTTTTCGCCATCGGGAAACCCTACTGCATTATCCGGAAAGTTTATTAGATATATTAACAAGTATGTTTGCCAACTCTGCTTGGCTGACTTATGCTTTTTTTGCTTTTTTGCAGCCGCCAATCCAGGCAGGACGCGTACTTTCTAATTTTCTGGGCGGGTTTGAGTTACCTTTTCCTGAAGCCAAATATTTAATGGCTACGGTTCCAGTAGTAATTTATGCTGTTATGCGGTACCTCTATATTATTTATGAGAAAAAAGAAGGCGAGTCGCCCGAACGGGTCATTTTAACTGATACCCCTCTTCTTGCCTCTGTCTTAATTTGGGGTATCTTAGTTCTAGGAATTATTTACTACCTTGGCGCCTAAGGATTTTTCTTTTCAACATATGAGGCAGAAACAAAACCCTCTGTTCCGTCTGACAAACGCACCTGATCCCATGACCCTAATTCCTCCAGAAGTATCAGTCTATCTCCGGGTTTAACCCGGGTAATTTCTTTTCCGATCAAATTTGGTTTATCCCTAACCCTTAAAAACCCTGTTGGCGTATTTTTTACTATTACTTCCGGAGCTTGGATAATAACAGGTGTTGTAATAGCAGTTAAATCCGCCTCTGACAAGGCCAAATCTACCGAAACAGTCAGGTTAAAATTAGCCGGCAAATCTACCCTAATACTCCTTTTTAAGTAATTGCTGTTGCTGATTAAAACAGTATGTTCACCGGGAGTTATGTCTACATTGACCGGGGTATTACCATATGACTTACCATCAATTTCCACTTGAGTATCAGTTGGATTAGAAATAATAGTTAACCCCTTCCCTTTATTTAAAATTAAAATTTCCCCCGCGGAAGAGGCAATATCAGGGGCTAAATCCCGGTTGATTACGGATACAGTGCCGGCAGTCAATGTAATTTTGCCTTGCCAGGAAGCTTTCTCCTTTGTAATCTTCACCGTATATTCTTTTACTTCTAAGTTTTTATCCTCGTATGGTGTTTTACCTACCTCCTTCTCATCCAGGTAAACCGTAGCATCTGATGGGGTAGATAGAATAGAAATCCCGGCTGTAGGTTTAACCCCTAAAAAGATTTCTGCCCACTTATCAGAAAAGCGGAGCAAAATTGCAGCTAAACTAATTAACACCAAAATCCAAACAATAACTTTTTTCATTAAATATTATTATACGCTACTTAATTGACATTTGAGCTCAGAAGTGATATTATCCACATTCGTTTTGAAAGTTCAAAACAAAAGCCTTCTGCCTAAGGTAATTTTTGAAAGGGTCGCCCTAATTTGGAAATTATCTAAAATCAAGCCAAGGTTCCGTTCTCGGTTTATTCAGCTTGCCATAATTTTTTTAATTTTATTTAATCTTTTGGGCTATTACCCTACTTTGGCTATTCCACCTGTAAAAAGAGCTCAAGTTTTAGCTGCTTTACCGGAGGTCAGAGGGGAAGTAATTGCCCAATCTTTTTCTAAACCTTTGATATTACCCCATCCGGGTTATTTATCAACCAAATTCTCAACCTGGCATCCGGGGATTGATATTGCCGCAGGTTTGGGCATGCCAATCCATCCGATTATTGATGGGGAAGTAATTGAGGTAGGCAGGGATTTTTGGGGCCTGGGTAATTTTGTAGTAGTGGCTCATGAAAATGGATTCAAATCCACATATGCCCACATGGGGAAAATCTATGTTAAAACCGGACAAAAAATCACTCAAGAAAATACCTTAGGGGAAGTAGGGATAACAGGCAATACCTCCGGCCCGCATACCCATTTGGAAGTTACTTTAAACGGAAAATACATTGATCCTCAAACTATCTTACCGGAAATATCTAGGATATAATCTCACCTTCCACTTCTGTTAAGGTGGCGCCCCTTAAACCAAACTGTTCCCGCTCTCTGTTGATTAACCTCTCTAGCAGATTTTTAAGTTCCAAGGGATAATCTACAAACTTTAACATAATCTCGCCTTTGTTTAATCCGGCCGTATTAATAATGATGGTGCCGTGATGCAAAAGCAGCCGGTCTAAAATCCCCTGCATAACTTCCAGGTGAGTGATCTTGTCAAAAAGCGCGGCAGTCAATTTAACCCCAAAAACTCCCTTTTTAATAATCACCCTTCTGGTAGTCAGCAAATATCTATTGGCATAATAAACGTGCATTGTTCTTATGATTGCTACCAAAAACATCCCTGAAATTCCTAAAACCAGCGCCCATATTTTGCCTAAACCCAAAAGCCAACCTAACCCCAAACCTAAACCAAAAAATAACATACCTGGAAAAAGAAGATAAATTATAAATTTAGATCGGGTATATGCACCGGAAAAACCGGTTATTAAAACTAATTCTTCGTCCTCTGATAAATATTTTTTAAAAGCATTTTTCTGTTTTCCGGTGGGAGACTCCCGGTAATGAAACTTGGCCATAAGTATTATTGTAACACCAAAATATGTTATAAATACGGAAATAAAATGGACAAGCAGCATCGCTTAAATGTCAAAGCAATCAGTAAGCAATTAAAGAAATATTATAAAGAAGGCAAAAAGGTGCGTATCTATCATGGCAGCACCAACTCAACAAGGACTCAGAAATTCCAAAAGACAGGCATCATCGACATTAGTCATTTAAACAAAATTCTAACCGTTAATGCGGAAGAAAAAATTGCCCTTGTGGAACCGAACGTACCCATGGATGCGCTCGTCAAAGAAACTTTAAAGTTTAATCTTTTGCCACCGGTTGTGATGGAATTTCCCGGCATAACTGTGGGGGGCGGCATCCAGGGAGGCGCCGGAGAAAGCAGTTCTTTTAAGTGGGGAGGGTTTCATAATTGTTTCTTGGAATACGAAGTAGTTTTGGGCAACGGCACCATTGTCCAAGCCACCACTAAGAATAATCCAGACCTTTTTTACGGCATCCCTTGCACTTATGGATCTTTAGGCATTATCACAATGGCTAAACTCAAACTCATTCCTACCAAACAATTTGTCAAACTGACTTATTACAAAGTAAATAGCTTCACCCAGGCGTTAAATCTAATAGGGGAAATGGTCAATAAAAAAATTGATTTTATCGATGGTATACTTTTTTCTAAAAATCTGGGAGTTATTATGGCAGGAACGCTTTCGGACAAGGATAATCTACCCGGCGTTACTTTCCGTAAGGCTACAGACGACTGGTTTTATCTTCATGCAGAAAAAATTATTAAAAAACACATCCTATACGAAGAACTTGTTCCTCTTGAGGACTACCTCTTCCGTTTCGACCGGGGAGGATTTTGGGTAGGACATTATCCTTTTCAAAAATTAAATATCCCTTTTAATAAAATCACCAGATTTCTTATTAATCCTTTGATGAAAACAAGAGTTCTGTACCGCTTTCTCCAGGCAATCAATATTTCCCAGCATTTTCTAATCCAGGATATAGCTTTGCCTAAAAATAAAGCCTTACAATTTTTAAAATATGTAGATAAAAGAACTCATATCTACCCGATCTGGCTCTGCCCGCTGGCGCCCACCCGCAAAGAGAAATTTTCCCCTGCCCTGCTTGACACAGATCTGGTCATTGATGTTGGTGTCTGGGGCAAGATTACAGACAATTATAATCTCTCATTAAAACTTAATAGAAAAATCGAAAATATCACCCAAAAATTAGGCGGCAGAAAAGTACTCTACGCCCATGCTTACTACCCTAAAGGTGAATTTTGGAAAATTTATGATTTCAAATCTTATGATAATTTAAGGATAAAATACCGCGCCCAAAAAACATTTCCGGACATTTATGAAAAAGTACGAGTCAAAGATAAGTACAAGCCTTCAATTATTAAGGGCCTGCTGGATGTCATCTCTTCTCCTTTTAAATTACCGGTTTCTTAAAGATTTAATATTCAGGCATGCTGCCGGGCATCGGAGGGGCAGGAGGAGTTGGTTCCGGTTTGTCGCTGATTAGGACATTTGTTGTCATTACCATGATGGCTACAGATGCGGCATTTTGCAAAGCAGACCTGGTCACTTTAACCGGGTCAATAATCCCGGCTTTGACCAAATCTTTAATCACCCCGTCCATCACATCAATCCCCATATTGCCTGCCTCAACCATGACTTTGGAAAGGGCAATTCCATCATCCATACCGGCATTTTTCACCAGTAACCTAAACGGTTGCTCCAAAGCTTTCTTAACAATCTCTACCCCGACTTTTTCCTCTTGTCCATCTACTACTATCAATTCCAGCGCTTTAGCTGCCCTTAAAAGAGCTATCTCCCCCCCTGCCACAATTCCTTCTTCAATTGCAGCTTTGGTGGCAGCCACCGCATCAATCACCCGTTCTTTTTTCTCTTTCAGTTCTAGCTCAGTTGCGGCACCAACATTAATTACTGCTACCCCACCAGTTAATTTGGCAAGTCTTTCCTGCAGTTTTTCCTTGTCAAATTCACTATCAGATGCTGCCAGTTCCCTTCTGATTTGGGCAATCCGACCTTCAATTTTGGCCTTAACGCCTTTACCGTCAACAATCAAAGTATTATCTTTATCAGAAGTGACCCTACCGGCCCTGCCTAAATCTGTGATTTCTACTGATTCAAACTTTTTACCAGTATCTTCTGAAATAACTGTACCACCTGTTAAAATGGCAATATCTTCCAGACTTTCTTTTCTTCTGTCACCAAAGCCCGGAGCTTTTACTGCCAACACATTAAAAGTGCTTCTCAATTTATTAACTACCAAAAGGGCCAAGGCTTCCCCCTCAACTTCATCAGCAATAATAACCAGATTCTTTGAAACTTGGACAAATTTCTCGAGGAATGGCACTAAATCCTGCGCGGAAGAGATTTTTTTGTCGGTAATTAGAATATAGGCATCTTCAATGGAAGATTCCATTTTGTCGGTATCAGTCACAAAATAAGGGGAGACAAAACCTTTGTCAAACTCCATCCCTTCTTTATAATCCACGCTCATTTCCAAAGTCTTGCCTTCTTCCACTGTCACTACCCCGTCTTTGCCGACTTTTTGTAAGGATTCGGCAATTAAATTACCAATTTGCAGATCAGCGGCAGAAATAGTTGCCACTTGGGCCACTTCTTCCTGAGAGGCGATTTTCTTACTCATCTTCTTTAACTCTTCCACCAAAACTACTACTGCTTTTTCTATGCCTTTTTTCAAAATCATTGGATTGGCGCCGGCCTGAATGTTTTTTAGACCTTCAGTGACGATAGCCTTAGCTAAAATAGTAGCAGTAGTAGTACCGTCTCCTGCCACGTCAGCCGTTTTAGAAGCTGCTTCTTTAAGGAGTTGGGCGCCCATGTTTTCAAACGGGTCTTCTAAATCAATTTCTTTGGCCACAGTTACCCCATCATGCACTACATTGGGGGCTCCCCATTTTTTATCTAAAGCCACATTGCGGCCTTTAGGCCCCAAAGTTGTCGCCACAGCTTCTGTTAAGGTATTAATCCCTTTTAATAATTTTTCTCTCGCTTCACTGTCAAATTTCAGTATTTTTGCCATAATTTACTCCAAAATTGCCATCAGGTCGTCAAACTTGACTAACTTGAGTTCCCGACCGTCAACTTTGATTTCATCCCCGCCCCATTTTTTATAAACCACTTTATCTCCAACTTTGACCGGGCATTTTAGGACTTTGCCATTTTCCATTACCATTTCGTCCCCGCAGGCGACCACTTTTCCCTGGGCTGGTTTTTCCTGGGCTGATTCCGGCAAGATTATACCGGAGGCAGTTTTGCTTTCCGCCTCTGAAGGCTCAACTAAAACATATCCCATTAAGGGCTTTATTGAAACTCTATTACTTGTATTCTTTTTGACTTTTGGCATATGAAATTTTTTTAGAGGGCAGACTAGAGATGTGTTATACCAAAAACTAGCACTGCTTGTCAAGGGGTGCTAGAATATCAGACATGCTTTTCAAAAATCTAACTACCTTACAAATAGGCGGGCCTGCTAAAAAGTTTCTGGCTGTTTCTTCAGAAGAAGAATTAGTTCAAGCTATTGAATATGCCAAAAAAGAAAAACTGCCTTATCTTGTTATTGGTAGCGGCAGCAATTTATTGGTTGCTGATGAAGGATTTGATGGCCTGGTTATCAAAAATGAAATCTCAGGAATATCCGGAATGACATCTAAAAGCGGAACGCCTTTGCAGGAACTTGTTGATTATACTATTCAAAACGGATTGTCCGGTTTACAAAAATTAGCAGGAATCCCTGGCACTGTCGGCGGGGCGGTTTACGGCAATGCCGGGGCTTACGGCCAAACAATTTCCGACCATATCGTATCCGTTGACCAATTAAATAATTCTGACTGCGCTTTTGGTTATCGTGATAGTATTTTTAAAACTACCAAGCAGCCTATTTTAGCAGTAACTTTTCAACTGGAACCGGGCGACCCGGAAACGCTTAAAAAAGAAGCGGAAGAAGTGTTATCTAAACGCTTAGTTAAATACCCTCCGGGCATTAAATGCCCCGGCTCATTTTTTAAAAATCTAATTGCCTCCCAAATCCCCCCGGAAGCCTTAAAAAATATCCCCCCGGATAAAATCGTTTACGGCAAATTACCAGCGGGGGTTTTATTAGAAATGGTGGGGGCCAACGGCCAATCTTTAGATGGAATTGAAATCGCCTCATACCATGCTAATTTGTTTATTAATAAGGGACATGGGACTGCTAAAGCCTTTTATAGTTTAGCCAAAACTTATGCCCAAAAGGTAAAAGAAAAGTTCGGCATTACCCTAGAACCCGAAGTCCAGTTTATCAACCTGCCGCCGCTTACTTAGATATCATATAACAATAGGGTTATTACTGAAATGTGGTAACAATAGTATTAGTTACAAGACTTTCGAGTGTAGCAGTGTCTCCGTTAGGTAATGGTTTAGGTAACTTATACATACCATCGGTAATAACTATCAGCTGGTTATTCACAACAAAAATTATTTTTCTAAGTTTTGTACAATTATCGATTTTACAAATGTTTACTTCTACAAGTCCTTGATTCTTCCCAAAAGAAGTCTCCGTAATAGTATTCTCTCCTGTAAGGTTTGCTTCTTGTCTACGGGAACCACCTTTATAAGCCTTAGTATACAAGGTGATAAAAGGTGGCGAAAGCAGAGTATCGTCATGACCACTGATTAAATAACATTTTTCAAAATCTTCATGGCAAACCCCCTCTTTCACTATTGTCTGTTGAGGAACTCTAAAAGAAATATTTGGATAATTTACACTTTTCCAACCCTTGGTAGAGACTGATTCTGCCACTTTGATTGAATCACTTGCTTGAGGTAATATTTGAGGCAATATAGAGGAACTTGGACTTTGAGAAGCAACAACAGATTCTGCTGATTTATTAACATCAACCGGATTAACAACAATATTTCGTCTTACACCAAGATAATAAGCGCCTGCTGCTAATAAAAAAACAACCAATAAAATAGATAAAACAATTGCTTGGGAAAATCCCTTCTGGAACATATCTTAGATGGTATCATCCTCGACCTAGGGTGTCAAACTGTAGCTGCCGCATCAGTTGTGACCTCATCTGCCATACCCAAAATCTTACCTTGTTCGTCTGTTTCTTCCATGTCCTGACAAATGGCACAATCATCAAAATATTCCTCTGGATTCTCCGGTACCGCTAATTTTGTTTTCATACTATTTTATTCTCATCTACCAGTTGGTAAATTTCTATAGGGATTTCTTCATAAGGATGAACCCGCCGGATAGCTGCTATCACCTTTTTAATTTTATCTTTCTGGCAAATTACTTCAATTCTTTCTTCCTCAACCTCTGTTAATTCCCCAACTTTTCCTATTGTAGGATGCGCTCCCTCCGAAGGAATAAACCTGCCTATTCCCTTAGTTGAAAAAGAGGAATGGTGATATTTTCCCAACACTCCTGCCCCGGCATTTCCTATGGCCGTCCGGACTTTTTGGGCATCTTTAACAGGAACAAAAGTAATAATCTTATAACTCATTTTTGTGGTGAGGCAACTGGTTGGGGCCTTAGATATTTATCCAGCACTTGTCTGGCGCCGCTGTTTACTGTTTGCAAAGCAGACAGTGGATCTGATCCGGCCAAAGTAGCATTGATTCCGTCTTCAAAATATTTAATCATCTCATCATTAATCCCGTTATCAAAAGTGCCGGAGGACAAATACCAGAATCTATAAATCGGGCCCTGGGTGACAAATGCTCCGACAATCGGATCCTGAGCCAGTTCCCCCAGCAGGTCTACTCTTGAATAAGGCTCGCCAATCAACTTTTCCGTTTCGGCAGAGGTTAAATATTTGACAAATTTCCAGGCCTCTGACACATTTTTGGATTTTAAAGAGACTGCCTCGCCCCAAAAGCTAGCCCAGGCAACAGATTTTTGGGAAAGCTGAGGAACCGGAGCCACTTTAAATTTTAGATTAGGGTTGGCAGTCTTAAGTTCATGCACTCTAGAGGATGGGGCAAAGTAAAAACCCAACCTGCCGGCAGCAAACATCTCGGTTGATTTGGGTAAATTGACATCCCAGGTTTTCTTTCTGGGGTCAGTTACAAAACCGGTGTAAAAACGGATTACTTCGGCAACTTGGGAGGTAGCTAAATTATTAAAATCCGCTCCGGGCTGCTGCAGGAGCAAAAGCCCGAAAATATCAGACCAGTGGTCAACATTTGCGGCTGTCCCCATTGCTGCCCCGGCAGTTTTGATACCGGTTTCATCCTTGACAGTCATTTTCGTAGCCAAATCTACAAACTCCTGCCAATTTTTAGGCACCTTGCCGCCCACCCCGTTTAGCATTTCTTCATTGTAAAAAAGCGCCAGGCCGTCAATCCCTATTGGCACCCCGTATATTTGATTATCCTTGACAAAACTATCAACTGCCACCGGGTAAAAAGTGTTCCTGTATTCGGTTAAAGTAAAGACATCCTGCGGGGCAGGGGCTAAATCTCCCCTAAACATCGGCAGCCAGGAATTGTGGATTTTAAAGATATCCGGCCCCACTCCTTCTTTAATTTGGGTTTGAACCCTGGTCCGGTAATTAAGTAACGATTTGCGTTCATAATTTATAGTGATATTGGGATGTTGCCTTTGATATTCCAAAATCACCGGCTTGATTAAATTATCATCTTCCCACAAACCCCAATAAGTTAAGCTAATTTGTTCCGGCTGTTTTGGTTTGTTAAAAAGATTGATACCGGGGGCGAATTTCCAAAACAAAAAGCCTAAGATAATGCTTATAGAAAGGACGATGATGACAAGGCGTTTCATAAATAGCTATCAGTATTGTACAATACCAGCGTGGCTAAAACAAAAAAATCCGCACCATATCTGCTGCCGATAATTTTATCTGTTCTGCTATTTGTTTTAATCTTTATCACTTACCAGATATTTTTAGCAGATAAATATTACCCTCTAACCTTGGTAGGTAATATTAATATTTCTTTTTTAACCGAAGGCCAAGCAATTAATAAAATCCGATCTACTTTTCAAAACCGAGCCCAGCAGAAGTTAATATTTGAGTTCGCCCAGGGCTCGGCGACGGTAGATCTGGCTACTTCATCTGCTATCTTAGATTATTCAACACTGGAAGAAAACTTCAAACAAACCCACGCTAATTTATTTGCGCCTTTTGCCAATGCAAGAATTTTTCCCCAAATCACCTTAAATATTGACAAACAATTAAACAACATCGCCTCTAGCGTAGATAAAGACCCTCAAGATGCCAAGTTGTTTTTTGATGAGACGCCAACCCCGGAAGCTAGCCCTTCCGCCCGTATTCAAATCAAAGAAGCGGAAAATGGCATCAGCTTAAACAAAGAAAAAATTACTCAGGAAGTTAAAAGTTTCCTGCTGACAGGCAAATACCAATCCCAACTGCCTTTAAAAACAGTTCCTCCAAAAGTTACCACAACCCAAGTATTGGCTGCTAAGACAGCCCTGGAAACAACCCTGCAAGAACCAATTAAACTAATCTTTGACAATCAGACTTGGACCCTGGATGCCAAGCAGTTGCTGACTCTTTTGGATTTAACCAAGGGAGGAGGTCTGCTGTTGGATAAAGACCAAACTAATAGCTTTTTAAAAGATATTGCTGCCAAGATAGACCAAAATGTCCAAGAGGGTTTATTTGAATTTAATCCCGGCACCCGCCGGGTCACTGCCTTTAAGCCTTCCCAGGAAGGACGTAAGTTAAATATTGATTCAACATTTAACTTAATCTCCGAGGCTTTAACTACCAATACCCAAAAAAACATTAATTTACCAGTAGAGATCGTTAGGCCTAAAATTGCTACCTCAGATGTTAATAGTTTAGGAATAAAGGAATTAGTGGGACGGGGCACTTCCAGTTTTACCGGCTCAATACCCAACAGGATGTATAATATCCGGCTGGCTGCCTCCAGATTAAACGGGGTGTTAATTTCCCCGGGAGAGACTTTTTCTTTTAACCAAACAGTCGGAGATATTTCAGCTGCCACCGGTTATAAACAGGCTTATGTGATTAAGGAAGGCAGGACGGTTTTAGATGACGGGGGCGGGGTATGCCAAGTTTCCACGACCATTTTTAGGGCTGTTTTAAATGCCGGTTTGCCGGTTTTAGCCAGGACCGCCCATGCTTATCGGGTAGATTATTATGAACGGGGCTTCCCGCCGGGTCTGGATGCCACGGTCTTTTACCCAAGTGTTGATTTTAAGTTTAAAAATGATACCCAAAACTATATTCTAATCCAGGCTTATACTTCGGGTGATGAAGCCTTTGTTGATTTGTATGGCACAGCTGACGGACGGACTACCCAACTAACTAAACCTGTAATCACTAACCAAATCCCGCCGCCTGCGGAACTTAGACAGGATGACCCGGCTTTGCCAAAAGGCACGGTCAAGCAGGTTGACTGGGCAGCCTGGGGGGCTAATGTCAGTTTTAAAAGGACTGTTACAAGAAATGGAGAAACAATTATCAATGAAACCTGGAGATCCAACTACAAACCCTGGCAGGCAGTATTTTTGGTGGGGACACAGTAAAATTTCTAATTACCAATTAACCTAATTGATCTAAATAAATCCCAATGACTAAATGTCATAATATCTAAAATAGCTTCCCACTTGACGAGTGGGAATGTGTTTTACTTCAATTTCTTTGGATTAGAGGCGCGCTTTAATTGAGGGATGAGTCCTAGACCAAATACTGGCTGCCGCACATTCAAGTATCCATACATCGGATCCCGCTGACAGTCCCGGTAGCAAACTGCCGCTTTCCCAAGGTAGCAAACTGCCGCTTGCCCGAGCATATACTGCGCCTAGCAGAACCGGAGGGACGAGCGCGCCAACAGTAATCGCTTTGGCAATTTTAGGATGTCTTTCTCGATAGGATTGAGCGAGGCTGACAGGTGCGATCATGAAGAGTGTAAAGGCATCAATTGCACGATTACCTTTTTCAATAACTCGCTCGAAAAGCGTGTCAGTATTTTGAGGCACAGGGTTTAACCTAGGTTCATCTTCCTTTATGTTCATGGCCTTAGTGTAACATAGGCTAGTATAATATCAATATGTTAGTTAAACAGATTTATGACCAGTATTTAATCCCCCCAAATTTACAAAAACACATGCTGCGGGTGGCAGCCCTGTCTTTAATACTTTCTGAAAACTGGAAAAAGGGAAAACTTGACAAGGAACCAATCGTCCTTGCTTGTGTTTTTCATGATATGGCAAATATCATCAAGTTTGACTTCAATAAGCCTTTATTATTCAAAGAGGAAGAAAATAAAATTGATTACTGGAAAAAGATCCAAAAAGAAGTCATCCAGAAATACGGTACCAATGTGCATTTGGCCACATTTAAAATCTGCCGGGAAATTGGCCTACCTCAAAAAGTGCTGGACATTATAAAAAAGCTTGACTGGAATAATACCTTAAAAATACTTGAAAATCAGGATTACGAATCAGTTATTCCCATATATGGTGATATGAGGATTGGGCCGTTTGGCATTATGTTACTTCAAGACAGGATAGATAATCTAGCAACCCGCAACAACAAATTTGATTTTCATATCCTGAAAAAAGCAGCTGAAACATTGGAGGAAACATTACAAAAAAATCTATCAATAAATCTTAACGGAATAACCAATCCCCAGCTTGAGAATCGCTTTGATGAATTATTAAAATTAGAAATATAAAACAAACCTTTGTCCAGACAAATTCTACACTTCGGCTTTGCTCAGTGCAATGCGTTTTTGGTCTGCAAAATAAAAGATCTTTTCCAGACAGGCAAGATATTTAGCAGGAATAAAAAGATTATTAAATCTTTGTAGCTTTGCCCATATAATCTTCCGGGTTTTTATTTGATAAAAAGTTCGCTACAAGTTTATCAATATCATCGTTTGATAATTGAGATTCAATTCCGATTATACCGGGTTTTCCTGGCATTACTAATCTTCTGAAATCCTTAAAATTAATAGTTAGTACAAATCTGTTTTCATTTACTGCTTTTTGATAAATTTCTTCATCTTCTGTTTGTGGAGATAATCCGTACTCGTGTACTACATGAGCTATATTAGCTTTATTCTTAAGTCTAGGAAAAGTTTCGCATTTCGCAAAAGCAGAATCTAAAAGTAGGCGGAATCTTTTCTTTTTCTTATGGGAAGGCTTGTTATGCAATTTGATTAGAATAATAATCAAAAATATCTTTAATATCTTTTCTGGTTATATCAAGATAAGGATAATCTTTCTTAAAATCCTTAATTTTATATCCCTGAACATGAAGAGCCACAACCCGGGCAATGGGTATTCTTGTTCCTTTAATAACTGGCTGTCCTCCCAATACTTTTGGGTTCGTTTGAATAATCTCTGGCATATAAAGATATTATAACATGGGATTTCATCTATCTCCAAAGGGAGAATTTTTTGGTTAAACTATTTAAAACTGCTACAAATTTGTGTGTCAACTCATCCATTTCTTAAACATCTTACGCTTCAACTGCACAAAGCGCAATCGTCCCCTCCTTGACAAAGGCTATCAATTTTTCGTATTCTACTTTTAATAATTTTATGGAAAGACGCGGCGAAAAACCTCATAGATCAACTTATGGAATACCTGGATCAAACGGTAAGCCATTAACCGAAGTGGCTTTAGTTGCTTTAGCAATCCAGATGCGGGACATAGAACAATTTGGTAAAATAGAACTGCAACGGGGTAGCGGCGTTACCCGTCCCACAAAACATAAATAAGTTAAATACCGCTAAAGCGGTCTTGTCCTTCTTCTTGCGGCCAATTAAAAGCAGGATCAGACGGATCAATATTATGCGTTTTTAATGCATCCATAAAGTGCTTTTCAAAATCAGGTTCATTAATATAGTTTTGAGTTTCCTGCAAAATTTTGGCCCGAAGATCAGTAAAGGAATATTTATCACTATACTCCGGCGTTGGTTCCTGACCAAAAGATAACCCAGGCATTTCTATCCCCCGAAATTTTGGAGTAAATGCAAATTTAGTCTTTTTGGAATCAAAACGAGAAGCGCTACCACTATTATCCCAAAATTTCTGTAAAATCTTAATTATTTCTTCTTGGTTTGCTGAGTCAAAATATAAAACAATCTTATCCGACCTTGTCAATGCTCGACTCATATTTGCAAAATCAGCTAGTTCGAAACCTGGGCTTTTATAAAGAGTAGGGTTAATTACTTTTGCTTGAAATGCAAGATTGGGATTTTTGCTTAATTCTTCAATAAGCTGAATAAAAACCGGTTGAATAAATTCAGATTTAGGGTTTAAATAGAAACGTCCGGATTGATCTTGCCTTCTTTTTGCTTCGGAATTAACAACCAGCCAGCTTGGCGGCTCCTCTTTTTTAACAGTTGGAAATCGGGTAAGATCTGCTTTAATATTTTCAATATACGAAGGATACAACTCAAGGTATCCAAAGGCCTTGTCTAGCGTGCCATTATTTTGTCCGACAAGAAAATCATAAATTGCTTTGCTGCCGGGTTTAAATATATCCGGATTAGTTTTTGCCAAACTGCGGAATTCTTCCAAAACTCCGGCAATTTCTTTTTTTCTTTCCAGCCTTTGATAAGCTCTTTCAAATTGGCGATCTCTAATAGGCATACGTAGCCCTGCGGATCTTGCTTTCTCCTCAAGAACATTAAAAATGTTTACTGCTTCACCCGCCTTTGAGTAAACAAGGTCATCTTGCCGGGCAAGGCCGATAAAAAAATCTTCCGCCAGATCTACCGATTCTTGGGTTAATTCTCCCTCAGAGATATCTTTTAATTTATCAAAATACTCCTGCGTACTATCAATATGTTCCTCAGGAGCAAAAGTATCAATTTTTTCTAAAGCTTTATCCGGTTCTGATTTTTTAACCCAGGGGGTAAAACGACTTAATAAGTCTTTTGCTCTTTCGCCTAATGGCTTTTTCTGTGATTCAGGTTTTGGGACAGCTGCTGCTTGATCTGGTGTAGGAAGCGGTTGATCCGGAGTAGGTGCTGGCATAGATTATTTTGTAATTTGCTTCATGACAGAACTTGCCTCATTAAATTTACCCGAATTAATTAATTTTACAGCATGCGCTTCAACTATCTTTTCAGCTTCTTCCCGGTGATCTTTAATAACAGGTAAGACGGCTTGCGCCAATTCTGCAAAATGGTCATCCAAAGTCGGGGCAATTTGGTAAATTTGTTCTAAAGTTAAAGGGGGATGAAGTTTTTGCAAAACCATCCTGGCAATAGCCTGCGCCCTTGCTATATCCATTTCCCCGCTAATAAGCTTTTCTTCAATAATTTTTAAGATATCCAGCTCTAGCTTTTTTCGGTATTCTTCCGCATCCATAAATCTAGTATACTTGAAAAATGATAACAGTTACAGGTTCTTTGGCTTTTGATCATATTATGGATTTTCCGGGAGCTTTCGGGGATCACATTATGCCGGATAAAATCCACCAAATTAATTTATCTTTTTTGGTTAATACTTTAAGCAAACAAAAGGGCGGTACTGCCGGCAATATTGCCTATAATTTAGCCCTGCTAAAAATGCCTGTGGGGATAGTTGGGGCGGTCGGGGTGGATTTTTTAGATTATGCCAAGTTTTTGCAAAATAGTGGTGTCGATATTTCCCAAATTAAAACCATTGAAAATAATTTAACTTCTTCGGCTTTTATCATGACAGATAAAAAAGATAACCAAATCACAGCCTTTTACCCGGGAGCCATGGACCAAGCTGCATCTTTAACTCTCGCCCCTTCTGATTTTGTTGTCGTCTCTCCTAACAATCCTGAGGCAATGATTAAGTTTGTGGCTGACTGCCAAAAATCATATACCCCTTATATGCTGGACCCCGGCATGCAGCTACCTGCCCTGTCTTCTGAAACCTTAAAAAATATGATCAAAGGCACGACAATTTTAATCGGCAATGATTATGAAATATCACTATTAAGTAACAAGCTTGCCCTGAGCGGAGTCGAAGGGTTATTAGAAAATACAAAAATCCTTATTACAACTTTAGGAGAAAATGGCTCAACTATCCAAACTAAAGAGAAAACCTTACAAATTGCAGCCGGGAAACCTAATGCAGTAGTTGACCCAACCGGCGCCGGGGATGCTTACCGGGGCGGATTTTTAGCAGGATATTCAAAAGATTTGGATCTGCAAGTTTGCGGACAAATGGGTTCTACTGCCGCTTGTTATGCTATAGAAAAATATGGTACAACCAATCACAGTTTCTCGATTACAGAGTTTTCTCAAAGATACGAAAGTAATTTTGGAGAAGAATTAAAATATGAAATCTGATGTCAAAGACATAAAACTTGCACCAAAAGGTAAACTTAAAATTGAGTGGGCCGGGTCGCAGATGAAGGTATTGAAATTGATCGGCGAGCGATTTGCCAAAGAAAAACCCTTAAAAGGCATCACCTTAGGCGCTTGTTTGCATGTTACTGCCGAGACTGCCAATCTAATGATTGCTTTAAAAAGCGGAGGGGCTAATTTAGCTTTATGCGCCTCCAACCCCTTATCTACCCAGGATGATGTGGCTGCCTCATTAGTTGAGGATTTTGGCATCCCCTGTTTTGCCATCAAAGGGGAAGATAAAAATACTTATTATAAACACTTAAACGCGGTTTTGGATTTTCATCCGCAGATTACCATGGATGACGGGGCAGATTTAGTGACTTTGCTTCATACCGAAAGAAAATCACAGCTTCCTAAAGTTTTGGGTTCTACTGAAGAAACCACCACCGGGGTAATCAGACTTAGGGCCATGCTCAAAGACGGCACGCTAAAAATTCCGGCCATGGCTGTCAATGATTCAAACACTAAGCACATGTTTGATAATAGATACGGCACAGGACAATCAACCATTGACGGAATAATCAGGGCTACTAATGTGCTTTTGGCCGGGAAATGGGCTTTAGTAGTTGGCTATGGCTGGTGCGGCAGAGGGGTAGCCAACAGGTTAAGGGGCATGGGAGCCAATGTGGCGATTGCCGAAGTTAATCCGATCAAGGCTTTGGAAGCTGTCATGGATGGATTTGTAGTCAGGACAATTAAAGAGGCTCTACAAGATAATGACCTGGTAGTGACAGCCACCGGCAATAAACATGTTTTATCGGTGGAGGATTTAAAAAGCGCCAAAGACGGCATGATCATTGCCAATACCGGCCATTTTAATGTGGAATTTGATTATGAAGGTTTAGTAAAAATTGCCAAAAGCAGGCGGCAGATGCGGGACAATTTGGAAGAAATAACTTTGGAAAACGGCAAAAAACTTTTTGTCTTAGGGGAAGGCAGGCTGATTAATTTGAGCGCGGCTGAAGGCCATCCGCCTGATGTGATGGACATGTCCTTTGCCAACCAGGCTCTGGCTGCCGAGTTTTTGGTGCAAAACCAAGACAAACTAGAGGCAGGTGTCTATACTATACCTCAAGAATTAGATGACATGATTGCCAAATTAAAGCTGGAATCATTAGGCATTAAAATTGATACCCTGACAGCAGAACAGAAAAAATACCTAACAAGTTGGCACGAAGGGACTTAAAATACCCTAGGTGTAGCTTCACTCCCCTGGGATAACTCTGATTTAAAGTTATCCGCTTTGCGGATTTGGTTGTAGTTATCCCGTTTAAGCAACGTTGGTTGCTTAAACCCTCGGAGGGAGGTCAAATTAACCCCTTAAATAATTTCTCATTTTGATTGCCAACCGAATATCGGTTTCCAAATCTTGCCTGGCATCATCATTTAGTAAAAATAGTGGCTTACTTTGCGTATCCGCTATATCTTTTTCTGTATCCGTAAGAATTTCATTTTGTTCTTCGGGATTTTTTTCGATAAAATAGGTTCTCATCCAAAGGTCATCTACCTGCCTATTATATTCTGCATATCTTGCCGTAGCTTCTGTATCTGAAAAACTTTCTTTAAGACCCTTTTTAAATTCCAAAAACAGTTGATCGCTTTGCAGTTTATACCTTACATCTATTATTAGTGGCGTCCATTTTCTTTGAATTACCTTTTTAACAGCTTCCCAAGAACTTCTTGTTCTTCCTATATTTTCTCTCTCCGGTGGCATAAGGTTGTAAATTTTAACAAATTATAGATAAGTGGGTCAACTACAGGCCTTGCATATTTGTATCAAAATACTATATAATTCCCCAAATGAAACATCCGGAAGCAGTCGATGAACAAAAATTAAGAACTGCTGTACTTGAATCAATAACTCCATTAAGCCATGTTGTAGATGAAATCCAAAACCTCCTAGAAGGCGTTTACAGTTTATCAGAGTTAAAGCTACAAAGAGTATCAAAATTACTTTGGCCACGAAAATCTCATCCTGTTTTAAGTCATAATTTTAAAATTGGCGATGCAATAGGCACGAATTTCTCAACTGACTGGGATATTGATGATTTCCGCTGGAAAAAAACTGTAGTTACAGGTACGGAATGGGGCAAACAGATCAAAAGACAAAGGTTGATGTTACGTTTTAACCCAAGAAGATTAGCACAAAGAGGGTTCCATTTTGAGGATTTACATCCAGTATTATATGTTGCCCCCGAACATGCTGAAAAAACTCAGGGGGTTATAACCTTGGACCAGATGTTAACAGAGCAGCGTGTGGAAAGCCTAGATCTTATTACAATGGGTGTGAGTATGTTCTTAAATGCAAATACACAATACCTATTGCATCGGGAAATGGCTGGACATATACCAGCCTACGGTATGACTTTAGTGGATTTCTACCATGTAGTGAGAGTATCAACTACGGAAAGTATGGGAAGGGAAGGAACAACAGGGCGCCTAGAGTTAATGAAAACAATTTTTGGCAGGCAAGGCTTAGAACAACAAGCCTTTGATGAACAAATCAAAGCTTACAAAGCAGGAAAGCACCCTGGCTATAATCCCCTTGCCGAACACTACACTGATAGTGCTGATACATTTGAAGGGTTTATTTATTATTTAATCAATGCATTCGATTCAGGAAGAGACATTAGTGGCGAACTTAAACAGTTTTATCGGTTAAGAGGTGTTGACAAGAGATCTGCTTTAAGAAATCTTTATAACCAAAAGGCAGAAGAAGGAGATGAAAGATATATAAGTTGCGTAAAGCGAATGCGAAGTGCGTACAGGCACGCAGACCACAAATGGGGTTACGTGGATTACCGATACGAAGATCTATGAGAGTATTATGCTAGAGCGACAAGAAAAAGATAAACGAGCATTTGAAAGTACTGCCAGATCTTTAGGAATTCCTCAAAGGAATTGGGGACAGCCCGTGGTTGAACAATTTATAGATTTTGTTTCCAGAGTTGACCAATTACAGGAAGATATTTCTGTAGCAGCAGTAAATACACCAAATAAATTTATTCAGTCTTTGGCACAAGAAAGACAATTACTTAATTCCCCGAGTCTAAAACATCAACTCAGGGAGAGATATTCGACAGCAGAATTACTGCTTAGAGCAGTAAAAATGGTCTTAACTATGGATGCAGGGGAACAGTATCAAGCTGATCCTCGGCGATACGTAGCTAGTAAGATTAATGCAGCTTTAAGAGGATATGGTTATCGTGTAGAAGAAGATAAGGAAAATCCTTAAATTTGGTACAATACCTCAATGGAAGTTGTTAAAGCACCGGATCTGAAACTTCGGATCCAGGCCAAACCGGTTAAAAAAATTAACCCGGGGTTAGTCCAAACTCTTAAAGCAATGGTTAAATTAACCAAGACCTTTAAAGACCCGGAAGGGGTTGGACTGGCTTCTACCCAGGTAGGGCTTGACGGCGCCTTTTTTGTAGCTAAAAAGGGCGAGAAGTTTATATCCGTGATTAACCCCAAAGTTATCTCGGTGGGCAAAAGGACCAAAAAATATTTTGAAGGCTGTCTGTCTGTCCCTAATATGTGGGGCGAGGTGAAAAGGGCCATAAATTTAAGAGTTTCCTACCAGAATCCGGACGGAAAAATTGTGACTGCTTTCCTAAAAGGCATTCCGGCCTGGATATTCCAACATGAAATAGACCATTTAAACGGCACCTTATTTTCTGATAGGGTGCTGCAGCAAAAGGGCAAATTCTATAAATTCACCGGCAAAGATAAAACCGGAACGGATACATTTGAGGAAATTACAATATAGCTATCAGCTATCAGTCGTCAGTCGTCAGACTAAAACAAAAAAGTCTGAAAGCTGACCGCTGAGAGCGAAGCGATACTGACGACTATTATGAAAATAATCTTTTTAGGTACTCCATCATTTGTTAAGCCCATCCGTGATACTCTGGCCCAACAGTTTACTTTGGTTGATTCATTAAATAAAGCTGATTTAGGGGTAGTGGCAGCTTATGGGAAAATTTTAACTAAAGAAGAACTTAGTACCCCAAAATTTGGATTTATTAACATCCACCCCTCGCTTTTGCCAAAAAATAGGGGCCCTTCACCTATCCAACAAGCTATCTTAAACGGAGATAAAACTTCCGGGATAACTATCATTAAAATGGATGAGGAAGTGGACCATGGGCCAATAATATATCAAGAACCTTTAGAGCTTTCTGATAAAGATACCTTTGCTACTTTGAGTAAAAAAATGTTTCAACGCGCTGCAGACATTTTACCCCAAATTATCAAGGATTTTACCCAAGGAAAAATCAAATTAATAGAACAAAGTGATACAAAAGCAACTTACTGCAAACTCTTAACCCGCGATAGTGGTTACTTTGACATTAATAATCCCCCTACGCCAGAAGCTCTCGATAGAATGATCCGGGCCTATTACCCCTGGCCGGGAGTTTGGACCCGCTGGAATAACAAAATTGTTAAATTCTTGCCGGAAGGCAATCTTCAAATGGAAGGGAAAAA
>JACPEX010000010.1 GCA_016183265.1 Candidatus Daviesbacteria bacterium
GTAAAGTATTTTGCCGATATCATGCAGTAAGGCTATCAAAATCATAATGTCAGCCCTTTTAAATCCGTGGAGATCTTCATTAACAAACTTCTGAAATCTATCTTTTGCGTCTTGATTAGTAATAAAATCCGCCCTAATCTCTTTTAAAGCTGCATTCTTGACCTTTAAAACATGGGAATATACATCTTCATGATTATGATAAGGCCCATTTTCGACCACCTCCTTAAGTCGCAAAAACAAGTGGCTTTGAATAATTTTATCAATCAGTATATTTATCATATCCTGCAAAAGTCCATTGATGGTTCAAGCCATTTCCTGCCGTCTTTTTCAAGCAACCGGTCAGCCTCTTTTGGCCCCCAGGAACCGGCTTTATATTGAGCCGGTTTGCCCCGCCTGGCAGCCAAAGGATCAATAAATGCCCACTGGGCTTCCACCGCTTCCGCATCATTAAAAAAGGTATGTTCGCCCCGCATGGCATCTACCAGCAATTTTTCATAAGGGTCAGGAATATAATGCTTATGCGGGTCAATCCTATAACAGTATTGCATGTATTCAGGTTTTATCTTGGTTTCATAGCCCGGTAATTTGGTGGAAATTTTAAATACAATCCCTTCGTTTGGCTGGATCCGGTAAATTAACACATTCGGCTCATCGCCAAAATTAACATGCAGCCTGTTGGGTGGATTTTTGAAAACTATGGAAATTTCCGTGGCGGTCTGGTTTAATTTCTTGCCGGCGCGGATATAAATGGGGACATTTTCAAACCGGCTGTTTTTGATAAAAGTCTTCAAGGCATAAAATGTGTCGGTACTGGAATCAGGCAGGACATTTTCTTCCTGCTGGTAGCCTTCGTATTGGCCGAAGACAATATGGTCCGGCAAAGGCTGCAGATTTTTAATTATTTTAATTTTTTCTTTGGCTATGGACAGGCTCGTAAACTTTGCCGGCGCATCCATGGTGGCAAAGCTAAGCATCTGCAGTTGGTGGTTTTGGCCCACGTCTTTTAAGGCCCCGACCTGGTCATAATAGCCGCCGCGTTTGCCGATCCCAAAATCCTCGGAAGCGGTAATTTGAATATGGTCAATAAAGTTTTTATTAATCAAGGGCTCAAAAATATCATTGGCAAAGCGGAAAGTCAGAATATTTTGCAGGGTTTCCTTGCCCAGGTAATGGTCCAGGCGGAAAATTTGATCCTCGGTGAAATATCCGGTCAACAGACCATTTAAGGCTTTGGCAGAAGGCAGATCGTGGCCGATCGGCTTTTCAATCATCAGCCTGATCCAGCCGGTTCTGCTTTTGCTTAAATTGTTTTTTTGCAGGTGCTCAAAGATATAGGAATAAAGTTCGGGATAAGTGGCCAGGTAGAAAATGATGTTTTTGTTTTTCAGCTCCTTTTTGAGATTATCATAAGTTGTTTGGTCTTCTATCTCGCCGCTTAAATATTCAAACCTGTCGCACAATCTATTAAAAACTTCTTCTTTGATAGCGTGGCGATGGTGAATATTTTCCATATTCAGGACCTGGCCAATGTATTTATGCAGATCCTCATTTGCCATTTGCCTTCTGGCAATTCCCACAATATTGGTATCAATTGCCAGCATCCCTTTTTCCTCCATATCATAAAGGGCCGGGATCATGTATTTTTGGGCTAAATTGCTGGTAATGCCAAAGATGACTAAAGTAAAAGAATCCATTATAATGGATTATACACTATGGATAATTTAGACCCCAAAAATGTGCTTGGATCAACAGAGATGATGCTCGACCAGTGTATTTATATTTGGGAGCTGGCAAAAAATCTTAAATTTCCCCAAAATTATAAATCTGCCAAAGACATTACACTCTGCGGAATGGGAGGGTCAAGATACGGCGGTTATATTATCAATAGCCTTTATCAATCCGAGCTGAAAGTGCCTTTTTTTGATTATGGTGATTATCATTTGCCTGGGTTTGTTAATGATAAAAGCTTGTTTTTCCTGTCCAGTTATTCCGGGGATACGGAAGAGCCTTTAAATTCTGCACAGGAAGCTATTGAGAGAGGTGTCCCAATTGTCGGTTTAACTAGTGGTGGAAAAGTTATGGAAATGTCAAAAAAATTTAATTTTCCCGCTCTGGTTTTTGACCAAAAATATAACCCTTCCACTCAACCCCGCCTTGGCACAGGTTATATGGTAATTGGAACTATCGCTTTACTTACAGGATTAGGCTGTCTGCAGGTTTCAGACTCTGATATAAATACTGCAATTGAGGAAGTAAGGAATAATCAGGAGAATATAAAAGCCCGGGCAAAAGAAACGGCTAAAAAATTTCAGGGCTATATCCCCATAATTTTTGGGGCGCAGCATCTAGTTGGCAATGCCCATATTATGAGAAACCAGTTTAATGAAACTTCCAAAAGCTTTGCTGCTTTTGAGGATATACCCGAATTAAATCATCACTTGATGGAGGGCTTAAAAAATCCCGCTGATAAAAAACTGATGGCGTTATTTTTAGCATCAGACCTGTATGAGGATAAATATAAAAAAAGAGTAGTGCTCACACAGGATGTTGTATCTAAAAATAACATCCAGGCTGCAGAATATAACGCTGCCGGCAGCACAAAACTTTCCCAGATGCTGAATGTATTGTCATTTGGCGGTTATTTAACACTTTATCTTGCTTTTGA
>JACPEX010000012.1:0-4413 GCA_016183265.1 Candidatus Daviesbacteria bacterium
ATGAAGATGTAAATCACCTTTAATATCCTCAATTTTAACTAAGTCAGGCAACTGGTGCTTCAGGGCCAATTCTATTTCCCCGGTATTTTCCCTGAGCTCCGGCGGGGGAGTCTGCATCCCCAATGTTTTATACAGATCATCTTCTGTTTCCGTACTAATTAATTTCCCATTTTTTTTCCTAAACCCATATTCAGATAAAGAATACCCTTTTTGGATAGCTAATTCCCGCAGGCTGATATTGTGGGATTTCGAGCCCGAGAAATGCTGCAGCAAGGCGCCATAGTTTTCCGACTTGCCTACCAGCAGATCAACCTGTACGCCGCTATTTAAAACCACTGTAGCCTTAAACTTACCTTTATCTACCACACGGGATACATCAGGCATTTTACAAAAATATTCCACTGCCTTTTTACTATTTTCAGAACTGGCTGAAAAATCCAAATCACCCACAGTTGCCACCATTCTTCTTAATGATCCCAGAGGATGAACCTGAATTATATCCGGACTTTTTCTTAAATAATCTAAAATTTTATCTGCCTGCGTAGCTGCATAAGGCAATAGCATTCTTTTTACATCCTGACTTAAGCTTTGCAGGCTGGACATAATATTTTGAGCAATTTTGGCAGAAAAACCCCTACTAACCAACCTACCTGTTTTAAGCTTCTTTTTTAAATCCTCCACATTCTTAATTCCAAGCGAAGCTAATTTTTCAGCAGTTTTAGGCCCTACCCCGGGGATATCCAACAAATCAAAAATAACCGGAGGGATGCCCTTTTGGACATCCTCAAAATGTTTGACTCTACCAGTTTTTAGTAGCTCGTCTAAATATAGTTGCAACTTTTCACCCAGGTTTGGGACATCATCGAGTTTACCTTCTTTCCAAAGGTCATAAATTTCCGCATCAAGTTGGTCAACAGAATCTGCCGCATTTTCATAAGCCCGGATTTGAAAAACCTGCCTGCCGGCAGGCAGGTATTGCTTGATGGTGTAAGCTGCAGCAACATCCCGGAGGATTTTAGCTATCTTTGCATTGGATATCTCCATAATGATAAAATAACACAGTTTGGGGCCGTAGTGAACCGGTCATCACGTCTCCCTGTCACGGAGAAGATAGCGGGTTCAATTCCCGTCGGCCCCGCATTCTGGAATTTTGCAAAAAATTTCTATCTGATTTTAGATTAGTCCTATAGTTGATTTTCTACTTCAGTTCTGCTATCATAGTAGAATGATTAACGTAGAAACTCACTTACCAAATCCGGAAGCAATTAAACGGTATGACGGAAGTTCTTGGAGAGCATTCCATACTCCAGACGGTACACATTTAATCGTTACTCAAAGAGGCTTGGAATTACTAAAATTCAATCCTGCATTGAGAAAAGCTATTCTTAATTATAGAGATGATGCAAACCCGTTTTCACATAGTACCACAGGAGCAAGAACATATTTCAAGGCTGGAGGAAATGGTGACGTCTATAACTTGGATAGCTACCCAATCCTGATCAAGGAATCGTTTAGCCAGCATTCTCTGTGGAGTGCTCTTGATAGAATGGATCATTTACATGGTATATGTATCCGATATCTCCCTCCTTCTATAAGAGTCCCTGATCAATATGGTGTTCTGTTTTCCAGAAAGTCACCTAAGGAATATTTAATGATGCAAAAGATAAACGAAGGCTTAACTGTTGCTGATATAATTAATGGTTATTCTGTAGGTAAATCTCTCAGGGAAGTTATATTAAGAGAATTTTCTACTCTAAGAGAGAAAGTAGAAGCAGCAATTAAAGTTAAAGACGGTGATTCCGGGATTTACTCCAACCTGCTTCCCGATTGGGATGCAGGCAATATACTTGTTGATCTCGGAACTAAAACCAAGGACTATCCATTTACTTTTTGGATTATTGATCAGTAATACAGGTATTCCAGATTTTTAATTGCGAGCCCGCATTTGCCCTATTGACAATCCACCTAATTTAGTTTAAAAAGAACCAAGATAAATTCTGCTCCCGTCTGCCCCTAACAAAATGCCAAGAAAAAGTTTTGTAAATAATAAAAAAGCACCAAAAGTCCCTGCAGGCAGATACTTGGAAAAACTGGAAAGCAACATCCAGTCAAACCAATCCAAGGTTAGTCTGGTTTTAGGAGCATTGATTGTTTTGGTAATCGGGGTTTTAATATTTAATTATTTCAACCGCGGCAAACCGACTCTGGGCCCGGCTCAGCAAACAGATCAGACAAAGACCCTTGGGGATGTTTCAGCGGACAAACTTCCGGGCAAATACACTGTTAAAGAAGGTGACACCTTATTTATCATTGCAGAAAATTACTATAAAGATGGGGAAAGGTTTACAGAAATTGCCAAAGCCAATAACCTATCCGACCCAAATCAAATCGAAAATGGGCAAGTTTTGGAAATCCCGAAGTTGGAGACTCAACAAGCCCAAGCCTCAGCTCAACCATCTGCTTCACCGGAGGAAGAAGGCACCGGTACAGGAGGCGGCAATAGCACAATCTGGGGACCAAGAATCGAGGGTGGTACCTATACTGTAGTCGAAGATGACTGGCTCTCTAAAATAGCCGGCAGGGCTTATGGGGATGTCATGGCTTATGACAAGATAGCTAAAGCAAATAATATTTCCAATCCTGATCACATTGAACCAGGCCAAGTACTAGTTATCCCCCGCTAATTGAAAATTTAAATTTTTACAGGTATCATCATTGATGTGGTAAAACTCTTTCTTCAAAAGAACTGGCTCATATTTCTATTTTTCTTTACCTTGATTCTAATTACCTATGGCAATTCCTTGTACAATGCCTTTTTATCAGATGATCTGGCCGAAATAGTTCAGAACCCAAAAATCGGCAATCTTAATTACGCCCTGACTAACTACCCTTTTGGCTTTATCCGGCCGGTTTTATACTGGCTGGCCTTTAATATTGGGGGATTAAACCCCCTTTTCTTTAGACTAATTAATATTTTCTTTCATACAGGCTCTGTCTTTTTGATCTTTATCTTATTTTATTTGCTTAAACAAAAAAGGTTGGGGATTATTGTAGGTTCTCTTTTTGCCATCCACCCGGCTATTTCCGAAAGCATAGTCTGGATTTCAGGGGGAGGCTACCCCCAATATGCCTTCTTTTTCTTAGCTTCATTTGTATCCTATATCTTATCTATCAAAAAGAAATTATTTTACCTTTTATCTCTTATCTTTTATCTCTTATCTTTTATGTCCCACCCTCAAATGCCTTTACCTTTATTTTTAATTTTTACCTTATGGGAATTTAGTTTTGGCAATTTAAAAAACAACTGGGTTAAAAGCATTCCCTTTGTACTTATAGCAATAACCTATATCCTGGTTACATTAACCTCCCTGCCGGAACGCGAGACCACCTTACAATCAATGCATTACCAGCAAGGCGGCATTGATAACCCATTTTTCTTAATTCCCGTCGCTTTAACTTCTTATTTTGAATTAACCATCTTTCCGGCCACCCTCACCCTTTATCACTCTGAATTGACCTTTAGTGCTATCCAATTTATTTTCCGGGCTATCATTGTCCTAATCTTTTTTGGTCTAACAGTGTTTTGCTTTAAAAAAAATAAATTTATTTTTTTCTGGTCAGCATTTTTTTTGATTACCCTCTCGCCTACTTTAACCCCTTTCAGGCTTAATTGGATTACGGCTGAAAGGTATTTATACTTGCCCATTTTGGGGCTGTTGGCCATAGTCGGGTGGGGATTTGATAAATTAAGTAATCTAAAAAATTTCAGACAAATAAGCTATATTTTGCTTGCGACCATCTTAATTTTGCTCTCGGGCAGGACTATTATAAGAAATGTTGACTGGAAAAATGAGGATAATTTATGGATTGCCACCGGTAAAACTTCCCCTTCCTCCCCCAATACCCACAATAATTTAGGTGATGTTTACGGAAGACGCGGGGATAAAATAGCAGCTTTGAGGGAATTTCAAAAAGCCACAGAACTCAAACCCAATTATGGGGATGCTTATCATAATTTAGCCAATACTTATTTGGAATTGGATCAGCCTGACAAGGCCTTGGAAAATTACCAAAATGCCTTAAAATTTAACCCTAACCTTTGGCAGTCTTACCAAAACATCGGAGCCATTTATTATCATCAAAAACAATACGATCAGGCTATAGAATATTTTCAAAAAGCAATTCAGGTTAACTCTAAAAACCTGAATTTAAGACTCAATTTAGGAATTATATTTCTGGAAGCAGACCAAAAAGAAAAAGCCAAAGAAATTTTTAATTTGATTTTAAGTATTGACTCCAACAACCAAACAGCCAGACAAGGGTTAATGGAAGCAAACAAATGAATCAGGAGTGTTTAATTGGGGTAGAGCTTTTTGATTCCGGTTATATCTCCGGTATTTAAATCCCTTTTAT
>JACPEX010000012.1:4430-9969 GCA_016183265.1 Candidatus Daviesbacteria bacterium
ATCCCTTTTGGAAGTCTCACCTTCTGTTGCATAACCGTACATTGTTTCCTGCGTGCAGGATGAGGTATAGAGATCAGCCATGCCTGCCGCATGACCCAGCTCATGTGTGGCAATATTCTGGAAATCCATGACTGTCGGATCAGTTGCGGCATCACCCCACCTAAAATCCGCATCATCGAAGACCATGTCGTATTCCAAAAGTTCCCTGGCAAAGGTTGGCCCTGAAAAATAACCCCAGATGATTGTTACTGCAATTGTTCCGGGATCGGAAATTGAAGCAAAATAAATTTCGTTCTTGCCATCAGGCGCGGTAGTATCTGCCCCATCAACAACCCCATCTATTCTGCTGCCAAAAAGGCCGAAAGACACCTGATTATCCCAGGTTAACATGGAAACGGCAGAAGCAGAAGCAATATAATCCGGGGACAACCCGCTGCTGTTGGTTGCCTCTAAAATATAGGGCTCATTCACCTTCCAGCGGGCATCCTTGGCTAAAAATCCATAACAGGATGTCGCAGTCTTCCTGCCTCCCTGCCCTTTGGCAAAAGCAGATTTATCTGATGGATCCTTCAAATGAATAAAGGCATATCCTTGGGCCAATCTCCCGTTAATATTTTTTTGTCCCAAGTCATACAAAGTGGGAGAGATTTTTTTAGCATGAGGAGGAATGGAAAAAGTTTTTTTTGGCGCGGCATAAACAGCACCTGATAAAACAATAAGGAGTACA
The DNA here is from genome assembly GCA_016183265.1 of Candidatus Daviesbacteria bacterium. Lineage (GTDB taxonomy): Bacteria > Patescibacteriota > Microgenomatia > Daviesbacterales > UBA10151 > UBA10151. Next base: position 5,158 of record JACPEX010000012.1, read on the forward strand.
AACACTACGAACCAGGACAGCAATTTATAGACCATAAATTTATATTAATCAACTAAAATAGCAAAGTCAATCCCCCGTAGTACTAATTCCACCTGGGGGGTGGTCCAGATACGCCACCTAGGGATTTTAAACTTTCCAATAGTTAGCCTTACAAGGCCTCGCCTGGGAGCGTAATACTATGAGCCGGTGGACGGGATCGGACCGTCGCTCCCCACTTTACGAAAGTGGTGCTTTACCACTAAGCTACACCGGCGCTAGTACATTTTACCAGTTTCTATCAAAAAAAATTTGTGTTATGATTTAAAACTATGACGGAAAATATCTCTTTTATCCAATCCTCTCTTTCAAAAGTATTCGGCAAGCCTCATAATTTCATAATTACTTTGGCTGTTGCTTTAAATGTCTTATTTGCCTATTACCTGGTTCTCATCCAAAAAACTACCTGGGATGCTTTTTGGCAGTCTAATGCTTTATGGTTTGTCTGGTCCCAGATTGCTTTAAGTGTAATATTTGCTATCCTTGCCGGCATAGCTGTTTCCTTCTTTTTTTATGTCATAGAAACAAAAAAATCCGGCTCAGAATATACTTCTTTAAACACCATTGGTTCTTTAATTTTCTCCGCTGCTGTGACCGGTTGTTCTGTTTGCAGCGCTTTTTTACTGCCTGCTTTGGGCATCACGGCATCCTTGGCAGCTTTTCCTTTCGGAGGTTTGGAAATCAAGCTTTTTGCGATCCTGATAATTTCATATGCAATCTGGCAGTATTCAAAAAGTATCTTAGGAAGATGCGACATTGCTAAAGAGAAAAAAATCTCTCTGGCTCTTTTAGCTGTTTTTATTTTTAGCGTTTATGCTATCCCCCGCTTACCTATTAAATACCGTGCAAAGACTCAAAAAGCCACTATCGTGGCCGATGCCAAATCCAACAAATCCCAAACGGATTCTGCTGAAGTTTTTGCCCAGATCAATCCCAACCAAGGGATTGAAATTAATGCCAAGTATAGTGACATCGGGCCTAAAATGATCGAGATGGGGGTAATTGACTTGGAAAAGTTTAAGTCTCTCTACCAGCAATCCGGCAAACCATTAACGCCGGAGCAGGAAGAAATTTTAACCCGGGGCAAAGATATAAAAATCAAAATCACCCAGGATAATTCATATTTTTTGCTAAATTTTTTCTGGGCTTTTGGACTGGGCAATAAAACCAAGATATTAACCGAAGGGGATATGGTTAAATATGGCCAGGGACAAGTCGGTAATTTTGCCTCAACCGGCGGCTGGACTTTGGCAAAAGGGGTTGCAACCAATTATTACTCAAAAAGGGCTTTAGTTCCCTTAACTGCGGAGCAGGAAGATTTGGTTAATAAGGTGGCTTCCAATATTTACCGGCCATGTTGCGGTAATTCTACGGCATTTCCCGACTGTAATCACGGCATGGCCTTACTGGGAATACTGGAGCTGATGGCATCAAATGGGGCAACTGAGGACGAAATGTATAACGGAGCCAAATATATTAATGCTTTTTGGTTCCCCAATAATTATTATGATGCTGCCATCTACTTTAAAAATAAAGAAGGCAAGGATTATAAGGATGTCGATGCCAGGACGCTTTTAGGCAAAGATATTTCCTCTGCCCAAGGGATGCAAACAGTCAAAAGATGGCTGATAGAACAAGGGCTAGTTGCGCCGCCGCCAAAATCAGGAGGGGGTTGTGGGGTTTGATGTCTAAAGAGATCAAAATTATTATCGCGGCTACAGCAGTTACTCTAGTTATTTTAATTGGTGCAATCTGGTTTTTAAGTAGCCAGGGAGCTAAGGAAGAAACAAGATTAAGTAAACCTTTAGTAGGCGAGGTGATTGCAGACCAAGGCGCAGATCACATTCCGGAAAGCACCACCTCGGCATATCTTACCAATCCACCCACCGGAGGCTCTCATTATGCCAAGTCTGCCCCGGCCGGTATTTACGACAAAGAGGTGCCGGACGGGAATTTGATACATAGCATGGAGCATGGGGCAGTTATTCTTTGGTATAAAGAGGCTTCTGACAGCCCCAGGCTAAAATCAATTTTTACCAGCGTCCCGGCTTCCAAAAAGATTATGGTTCCAAGGGCTAATCTTGATGTTCCGGTAGCCTTAACTTCCTGGGGCAGGTTGCTTAAACTTCAAACTATTGATGAGGAACAGATTAAAAGTTTCCTGGAAACAAACGAAAACCGTGGCCCGGAAAAAGCGCCCCTTTAAAGATAGCTCTGTATGAAAAAATTCCTACTGATTTTCATAGGACTTGGCTTTCTAGTGTTTTCTCCTCTGCAGGTTTTTGCACAAATCCAAACCCCGCCCCCTGAAGAGAGACACGAGGCTAAAGTTTTAAGAATTGTGGAAGAAGGGCAAGTAGAAGCCCAGGTTTTAGAAGGATCCCTGAAAGACAAGAAAGTTGTTACCCAGAAGGGCGGTATTATTCCTACGGTTGGGGATAAAATATCAATTACCCATATTAAAAACATTGACGGGAGTGAGCAATTTTATGTGGCGGATTTTATCAGGCTAAATTCTATTTATTTTTTGGCTATCGCCTTTTTGATTGCCGTAATTGTAGTTGGCGGCATTAAAGGTTTGAGTTCGTTTATTGGTTTAATAATTTCTTTTATAGTCCTGATTAAATACATTATCCCCAAAATCGTCGCAGGAGCGGATCCTGTTTTTGTGGCTGTTTCCGGTTCTTTAATGATCATGATTGCTACTTTATACCTGGCTCATGGCCTAAGCCGCAGAACCACTGCCGCTGTTTTGGGGACTTTTTTCAGTTTAATAATTACCGCTGTTTTAGCTTCTGTTTTTGTCAGTCTTAGTAAACTTTCCGGCATGGCTTCGGAACAAGCTAGCTTTTTAAGCATGTTTCCCGGAATGCAGGTTAATCTGAAAGGGATTCTTTTGGGTGGTATAATCATTGGCGCTTTAGGGGTACTTGATGATATCACCATCAGCCAGTCGGCCTGCGTGTTTGAACTTAAGGATGCCAATAAAAGCTTGGGGGTTAAAGAGCTATGGATCAGGGGTTTAAGGATCGGGCGGGAGCATATTGCTTCTTTGGTTAATACTTTAGTTTTAGCTTATGCCGGTGCATCGCTGCCCCTTTTGTTATTATTTACCTTAAACGGCGGCGAACCGCTTAATGTGCTTTTAAACAGGGAAATGATTGCCACGGAAATTGTCAGGACTTTGGTCGGTAGCATCGGGCTGGTGGCAGCAGTCCCAATAACTACAGCCATTGCGGCTTTCATGAGTAATTATGCAAATTATAAAAAAATCAATATTTAAAGGAATTTTAGCGGCCCTTTTGCTGTTATCCGTATATTTTTTGATCTTAACCCTGGTTTCAGGGTGGGATTTTGCCTGGGGGCAATTTACCCAATATTGGTACTATATTGTCAGTTTGTCTTTAGGGTTTGGCATCCAGTTCGGTCTTTATAGTTACCTTAAAAGTATTATCAAACAGGCTGCAACCGGCAAAGTCCTGGCCACAACCGGTACAACTTCCGGCGTTGCCATGATTTCCTGCTGCGCCCATTATCTAACCAATATCTTACCGATTCTTGGGGTAACAGGTATAATTACTATAATTTCCCAATACCAAATCCAACTTTTCTGGTTCGGATTAATTTTTAATTTACTGGGGATTATATATATAGGAAAGAAGGTAGTAAAAATTTTTAAACAAGTATGAAAAAAGTTGTAATTACCATTGGTGTTTTATTGCTGATTATCCTGGCCCTTAGTCAAAGAGGTCAAAGCAAACCCCTAAGTTTAGAAACTAAGGAAAATAACGAGGGTCCTGTTGCTATTAAAGTTACCCCAAAAGATTTATCTAATTTTGAGATTGTGCTAGATACTCATTCGGAAGAACTAACAGCAGATTTGGTTGCCAATTCAGAACTTGTGACAGATCAGGGAAAATCATATAAACCTGTAAGTTGGGAAGGCACCCCTCCCGGAGGACACCACCGCAGCGGAGTTTTGAAATTCAATTCAATTTCTCCAAAGCCTAAATCTTTAGAATTAAGGATAAAGGATATTGGTGGAGTTTTAGAGAGGAGTTTTAAATGGACCTTTTAATCAGCGCATCATTTATAGCCTCATTTTTTGCCGGCATTGCCGCGCTTTTTGCCCCATGCTGCATTACTGTTTTACTGCCGGCTTATTTTGCCTCTATTTTTAAACAAAAAGCCACAGTGTTTTTAATGACTTTTGTCTATTTTTTAGGCATCTTATCAATTTTTTTACCTATTGGCCTGGGGGTCTCATTCCTCACTCAAATTTTCAGCCAGTATCATGACACTATTTTTTTAGTAGGCGGAGTCTTTTTATTATTTTTGGGGTTAACACTGCTTTTGGGGCAACAATTCTCTTTGCCTTTCAGCATCCATCCCCAGTTAAAAAGGCAGGATTTTATATCTGTGTATATCTTAGGTGTATTTTCCGCCGTTGCGACTACTTGTTGCGCCCCGGTTTTGGCCGGAGTTTTAGCCCTGGCCGCCATGCCCGGATCAGTTCTTTTGGGAGGAATTTATACCTTAGCTTATGTACTGGGAATGGTGGTACCCCTTTTTGTTATTGCTCTGTTTTTGGATAAGATTGATTTTACTAGGAAGTTTTTCGCTTTCAGAAAGAGCGTTTCTTATTCTGTCCTGGGCCAAAAGATTAGCTTAACTTTTGCTAATTTGTTTTCCGGGTTAATGTTTGTAGGTTTAGGGGTAGTTATTATTTACCTGGCCAGGACCAGCCAACTAACTTCCCATTCAGAATACCAGGTG
>JACPEX010000035.1 GCA_016183265.1 Candidatus Daviesbacteria bacterium
AAAAATCCAGGAAAAGTTTAGAAGAGATAGTTCTAGAAAGATAGATCCTAAAAAACTTGCATTTTCAGCCCTATAGTTATAAAATGCTTTTATGACAGAGAAGCTTAGAGAACGTGTAGTAGGAACAATTGGAAGAGTAAGGGATAATTTGGGAAGAGAAATGGGGTTCGGGAGCCGTCCTGGGATGTATCGGGGTACAATGTATAGCATGCTCGAACAATCTCATTATAAAAATCCGACTACACAGCAAGTCGGCAATATATCTAATGACCATTCTCCCGCATTCAATACAGGTATTGCCATAGCGGTGGATATGTGTTCATCTAAACTGCCTGTTGATGAATTTGATGCTTACCTACAATTTTTGGATGATATCTACTCAGGCAAATTAAAGGTTTTTGGTTTCGAAACAAAAGAAGAAACTATTAGTCTGATATTGGGTATTGAGGAAACCCGCCAGGGTTTCATTGCTGCAGGGAATGCCGCAAGGTATGCCAGAAATTTAGATGTATATTTAAATACATTATTGAAATAACTCTTCGTGATATAATTTTTCAATATGTGCGGGATATTTGGATACTCGGGAACTATAAAAAAAAATACTTGATTTACCCGAAGAGTTAGGTCAATTGCGATAACCCCGAAAGAAATATTTTTAGAAAGATATTAAAAATTCACTGTAGTCTCATGAGCTATCTAATTCTTTTTAGTAAAATTAGGACTTCTCGTATATGCAACAATTGCGGCGTTGGCTACGACTCCTACTACACCAGTTACACCAACCCAGACTGCATTGTCTACCATATTAGAATTATGGATTTGTTGGCCTATACTTATCCCAATTACACTTCCTATACAAAGTCCGGTAGAAGCTTCTATTAAGGCTTCTGAATGTGACTTGGGGCGTCTAATTATAAATTTGCCCAATTCTTTGATGCTGGGAAATACAATTTCCGTTGTAAGAGACCTTGTTTCTTCTGCTAATTTTTGAAGATATGTAGGTGGTTTTAGTAAAGATTTAATTTTTGATTGCAAATTTTCCCAGCGGCTTAAGGGTCTGATTTCATATTCCGAGGGGTCAAGGTCAATTATTCCAGTTTTATTTTCTACCTTCATAATCTTAATCGTAAATGATAATATATCATATCCTATAATTAAAATCAAGCTGGCTTGACTATTATGGGACAATAATATATAATACTTTTATGGCTAGACCTGATGTAATTATTGATTTGCCACTTTTTAATACTGCTGCGGAGCGATTAAGGAATACTGGTGTTTTTCAACAGAATTTAACTAATGAAGATGTCGCAGGCATAATGAGTAGTGTGGCTGGATCCTTAGTGGCTGCAAGAGAAGATGTAAGTGCTAAAATAGCCCACATGTCTGTTGGTATCGAAAAACAGCAAGGAAGGGTTTCGGGACTAGTTGTAGTTGAGAGACCATTATCTGCAAAAATCAGCTTAGATTGTGTTTTAGCAAACGACAACGTCCCTGGACGTATTAAATTAGCTTCCCTCAAAGTTGATGAAGATGCTGGTTGGGTTCAACGGGGCATTTTAATGGCATTGAATATCAAAGGTAGAGCGAAAAAGGCATTAGGTGATCCTAATAGTGCTTTTGAAAAAGCTCTTGCAACTCAATTAGAACCAAGAGGTGTCAGATTAACTAAAGTGGCACTGCAGTTTAACGATAGAACTCTTGCAATTGATTTGATGGGTAGACCCATTTAAATTTAATAAAATCTTCTACCCTCTTCATGTTATAATTTTTCAATATGTGCGGGATATTTGGATACATTGGGTCTGACAATAATGCCGCTGACAAAGTCTTTAAGGGCTTAATTGATATTGAATACCGGGGTTACGACTCCTGGGGCGTTTCTTACTTTCAGGGTAATTCTTTCAAAACAGTAAAAAAAACCGGTTTCCTGCCTTCTATCTTCAATTTTCCATCTTCCAGTATCTCAATCGGGCATACCAGATGGGCAACTCACGGAGGCGTGACTGAAATTAATGCCCATCCCCACTTAAGCTGTGATAATAAATTGGTTTTAGTCCACAACGGCATTGTTGAAAATTACCGGGAACTAAAAAAAGAACTTACAAATCACAAAATTAAATCAGAAACAGATTCAGAAATAATTATTCATTTAATTGAAGACCAACTTCAAGATAAGAATTTAAAAGATGCAGTATCAGAAGTATTTAACAAGCTTGAGGGCTTGAATGCAATAGTTATTTCAGACGGGAAGGAAATTGTCGTCTGTAAAAAGGGCTCACCTTTAGTTTTAGGAAAAACAGAAAACGGATATGTTGTAGCCTCAGACCCGAATGCTATCTTGCCTTTGACTAAAAAACTTATATTTTTGGAAGACGGGGATTTGTTTTCTCTGGATGCCGGACTTGATCCTGAATTTAAGGAGATTGACTGGCAATATACAAAGGCAGATTTGGACAAGTTTCCCCATTTTATGCTTAAAGAAATTTACGAGCAGCCCCAGGTTCTTTATAATCAAATCCAGAGCCTGGATGCTGCCCGGGAAATTGCAGAAGAAATTAAAGCGGCTTTCGGAACTTACTTTGTTGGCTGCGGTTCAGCTTCATATACGTGTCTTTTAGCTGAGTACGCATTTTCAAAAATCTCCAAAAAACATATTAATTTTTCCATAGGATCAGAGTTTGACTACAAGGAAGATTTTCTAACAAACAAAAGTTTACTTATAGCAGTATCCCAGAGCGGTGAAACAATTGATGTTGTTGAACCGGTTGCTCACGCTAAAAAAAGAGGGGTAAAAATTGTAGCTCTTACTAATACGCTTGGTTCAACTCTTTACCGGATGGCAGATATCAAGCATCTTTTGAATGCCGGTCCTGAAAAGGCTGTGGCTTCAACAAAAGCAGTTATTGCCATGGTTGCTAATATTTTGCTTTATGCTTATAGTTTAGCGGGTAAGCTGGATTTAGGGATAAAAGTCATTGAGGATAGCGCAAGGGAAATTGAAAATATAATTAAAAGACAAGATGAGATAAAAAAGCTTGCAGACAAAATCTACAACGTTCAACATATCTTTGTATTAGGCCGCGGGATCTCGTACCCGGTAGCACTGGAGGCAACATTAAAAATTAAAGAAACTTCGTATATTCATGCAGAAGGTTTTGCCTCAGGAGAGCTAAAACACGGATGTTTAGCTTTGGTCGATAAAGGCACACCGGTAATTGTTTTTTTGCCTAATGATGAAACAAAGGCTGCTGTTTTGGCAAATGCCATGGAGGTTAAAGCCAGGGGGGCTTTTGTGATTGGAGTTGGTTTTGAAAATAATCCTGTTTTTGATTTCTTTTTTGAGGTAAAAGATGTGGGCGCATCATCAGTATTACCCCATATAGTTTTTGCCCAATTTTTAGGCTACTTTTTAGCAATTAAATTAGGACTTAATCCGGATAAGCCGCGGAATCTGGCTAAAAGTGTCACAGTAAAGTAGCTTCAATATAGTATTTTGTGATATAATCCCTGCCTTATTATGAACAAAGGTCTGGAATACGCATTTAGTTTACCCCAAGAGCCCAAACATTTTAATCCAGCAGAAATTGAAAAACTGGCGTGGAGAATTGTAGACTGCGCCCTAGCTATCGGTCCGGATGATATTTTGCTTGTTAAATATCATCCCGGAGCAAAATCTTTAATGGATGCTGTTTGTGAGGTAACTCTAAAAAGAGGGGCTAAAATACTGCCTTTATTGAGCGACCCAACCAAAATACTGGCTGAGAAACTGACAAAGTTACCTGTGGATGCGCCTTTGGAGGTATACGGGGAAATGGTTTTAGAAGAGCGGCTTTTGACTGAAAAAGCAAATAAATTTGTGGGGCTTTTTTATGATGATGACCCCAGGGCTATGGATAGTGTGGATGGCAGGATTAGGGGAAATTATGAAAAAGCCAGACTGCCGCTTAAAGAATTATCAGTAGGTAAGAGATATTTTCTTATATATTTGCCTACACCCCAGGAAGCAAAACTGGCCGGGATGTCTTATGGAAAATATGGAGCAATGTGTTTTAGGGGATATAACCGGGACTGGGATAAAGTAGAAACGGCCCAGGATATTTTAATTGAGCGTTTAAACACCGGTAAATATGTGGAATTTTATGCTAATGAGGGTTTAAAACCTAAATGGCAAACATATGTAGCAATGAGTATTGAAGGCCAAACTCCCTGGGCCAACTCCACATTTTTAAGGAATATAGGCAGTGAAATTTTTACCGCGCCAAAAGCAGAAACTGTAACCGGCACAGTGGCAGCGCCTTACCGTTTAATGTTTAATAACAGAATGCTGCACAATCTCACTCTGGATTTTAAGGGTGGAAAAGTGGTTGATTTTTGGACCCGAGGCGCGGAGCAAAGGAGATATGTCAGGGATATGCTTGAAACAGATGAAGGCGCCTGCAAAGTCGGAGAAATAGGTATTGGGACAAATCCGGAATATGACCGGCCTATACCGGAGCCAAGCAAAGCGGAAAAGTCCCTTGGTTTTCATATTGGTTTAGGTTGGTCTTTTCCGGAGCAAGTTTATGCCGGCAGAGAGGTTAGGATTGATAACGGGAACAGGTCAGCCGTTCATATTGATGTGGTAAATTTGATGGTGTTGCCTTGGGGAGGCAGAGTTTTTCTGGATGAAAGATTAATCCAGGAAAATGGGGTATGGCTTGATCCGGAAACTGGCCGGCCTGACCCCAGACTTGCTATAATAAGTGCAAAGTAATCTGTCATGGAAAATATTAGTAAGCTATTTTCATTATTAGGGCTGGTTTTTTTGGTTTTGGGTTTGATTTTTAATATCATGCCAAAACTGCCTAAGATCCCGGGCGATCTTTAT
>JACPEX010000013.1 GCA_016183265.1 Candidatus Daviesbacteria bacterium
ACCAAAGTCTCAGAAGCAATAGACTGGAAAAGGCTAAATTTTTATCAGAAATTGCCTGGAGTCCCCATGAAGAATTAGTAACCGCTTAATTTGTTATTCGTTGTGCTAAAATTAGCCAGGATTGCTCCCGTAGGCTAATGGATAGACCACAAGATTCCGGATCTTGATATGCGAGTTCGAATCTCGCCGGGGGCACACTTCACTGCGTTCAGTGTAAACTTAAATTATGAAAAGAGAATTTTCGGCAGGTGGAATTGTTTTCAATGATAAGGGCCAAGTCTTGGTGACCCAACATTCGCAAAATAAGCATTGGAGTTTCCCCAAAGGCTTAATTGACCCGGGCCAAACCCCCGACCAGACAGCTGTAAGGGAAGTTAAGGAAGAAGGTGGGGTAAAGGCTGAAATTATCGGCAAAGTTGGTTATTCCAAATATGTTTACACTTTTAATAATGAAAAAATCTTTAAAATCGTAACTTATTTTTTGATGGTCTATGTCTCAGGTGATGTTGCTGATCATGACTGGGAAGTTAGTGATTTAGGCTGGTATGAGCCGGAAGAGGCTTTGAAGAAGCTTTCGTTTAGTCACGATAAGGAGCTTTTGAAAAAAGCTTTAAAAAATTATGGCAAGTGATAAATTTGTTTCCCGGGGCGGAGAAAAACTTGAAGCCGCCATTAAAAAATTCCTGCCTGCCGGCAGGCAGGGGAAATTGAAAATTGAAAATTTGATTTGTTTAGACGTAGGCTCATCAACCGGCGGTTTTGTGGATTGTCTGCTGCAGAATGGGGCTAAAAAAGTTTATGCGGTAGATACCTGTTACGGGGAACTGGCCTGGACCCTCAGAAATGACCCCAGGGTGGTAGTCATGGAAAGAACCAATATCCTGCATCTTTACCACCTTCCAGGTGAAAAAAATGCCTTACACCTGGAAGGTGAAGAAACCAAGGTAGATCTAATTACTATTGATGCCGGCTGGACAAGGTTGGAATTAATTTTGCCTGTTGTTCAAAAATTCCTGAAACCTGATGGGAAGATTATTGCTTTATTAAAGCCTCACTATGAAGCCCCCAAGAATATTTTAGTCAAAGGAGTTGTTCCTCCAGAGTCAGTAGAAAATATTACACACCGGGTGTGTCAAAAGATTAAAGATTTAGGATTTAAGATTTATGATCAAATGGAGTCACCAATTTTAGGCGGGGCAGGGAATAGGGAGTACTTACTTCTTCTTAAACTTTGATGTAAAGAAATTTTGGATATCCCTTAAAGCCGGTTCTAATTGTTTAGTTCTCCAAAGGTAAAAAATGGGGATAATTCCGAACAGGTTGATTACAAACATAGCTATAAACCAAATTAAATCTCCCCTTTTGGCTGATTTCCAAAGCCCAATGCCTTTCCAAAAAGCCTCCCAGATTACAAGGATAAAAACAAAGGCTCCAAGATTAGGCATTTGCCAATTAAACATAAGATTATTATACACTAAAATTCTGCTAACCTTTAATTATTTCTTGGACAGTTGCATCGGCAAATATCTTCATTGTGTCGAATATTTTGAGATTCTGGTGAGTGGGAATAAGAAGTTGTAAGTCTGTACAGGCCAAAATAACACAATCCAAACCTTTATTTTCAAAGTCATTGATAATACTGATTAGTTCTTCACGGTCTCTATTCTTTTGCTGGCCTACAACAAGATTGAGGATAAACTTTCCCATTTTGGCTTGCTGGAGTTCACTCTTGTTCATATTTTCCCTTTTGAGAAATTTAACAGTTTCTTCGACAATGCTTAATACAGGAATACTAACCGAATCCCGAATCTGTCTTATGAATACATGGAGAGAATTACAAGGCATGACGATAAACTCCGCCCCTGCTTTTTCAAGTCTTCGGGCTTCTGCTACAAGATATGGAATATACCGCTCCATACCCTCACTTCTTAAAATTAAGTCTTCCTCAATTTGATACGGCAAAGGAACGCTTGAAATAATTATCAGGGGTCGTGCGGATATGTCTTTTTTGGCGCATGAAAAAACAAGATCAAGATAGAACTCGGAAGTTGTTTCAGGGCCAAGTCCGCCAATAATTCCAACAGTTTTCATAATTTTGTTTATCCTTATCATTATAACTTTTGTCTTGATATAATGCGACTATGGACGAAAAGTGGGGAATAATTTTGTATAGAAGTCCAGGTGGCGATCATCCTGTCCAACAATTTCTTGACGGTTTGGAGATAAAAGCGCAGTCAAAAGCACAAGATGCTATTAAAATGCTCCAGGAGTTCGGTATCCGCCTGGGATTACCTCATGTTAAAAAACTCACCGGCACAGATTTATGGGAGTTGCGTATTATAGGGAGCGACAGCATCAGGGTGTTGTATGTTGCCGTAACAGGGAGAACGTTTCTACTATTGCATGGATTTAAGAAGAAAAAGGACAAAACGCCACCTAAAGAAATAAGAATCGCAGAAGATAGGTTGGCAGAATATGGGTCAAGGACAAAAAAGTTGGGGGATTGATAATATCACAGTTCTGCTATATAATTATGCCAAGTTTAAAAGGAGGCATTTATGAATTATGCTAAATACAAGAAAGAGATGACTTGGGAAGAATACGAGAAAATCTTAATGAAAAGGCCTGGTTTCAAAGAAGCCCAAAAGGAAACAAGGCTGGAATATGAAATTGCCAGGGCTTTAATCAAAGCCAGAATTGAAAAAGGTTTGACTCAGGAGGAAATTGCCAGACGGATGCACACCAAACAATCAGTTATTTCCCGGGTAGAAAATGCCAGAACAATGCCCTCCCTAGCTTTCCTTAAAAGATTAGCTGCTGTTTTGAATGCTTCTTTGAAGGTGCAATTTGAAGTCTAAAATTAAAAGATTTAAAGGTGGGATTCGGGAGTGGTTTAACCGGCGATCCTGGAAAGATCGTGTGGGCGTAAGTCTACCGAGGGTTCGAATCCCTCTCCCACCGCCAACCCTTGAGCTTGCCTTCGGGATCTTTTTGGTGTAGAATCTGCGTAATAGTTTCCAGTGGCTACGTTTATTCGGGCGATCAGATAACTATTGCAAATATGGATGATGTTGATGCTATCAAAGAAAAAATTAATATTGTAGATTTAATCTCTGAATATCTCCCCTTAAAAAAAGCAGGTGTTAATTTCAAAGCTCCTTGCCCGTTTCATAATGAAAAGACCCCTTCATTTATAGTTTCTCCGGAACGTCAAATTTTTAAGTGTTTTGGATGTTCTAAATCTGGTGATATCTTCACTTTTTTAATAGAAAAAGAAGGTATGGATTTTAAAGAGGCTTTAGAGATTCTGGCTAAAAAAGCCGGGGTAACTTTAAAAAAAGCCCCTGATAAAAAAGATGCCAAAGATAGATTATTCGAAGTTAATCTAAAAGCCCAGGAATTTTTCCATTATATTTTAACTAAACATCCCTTGGGTAAAAAAGCCTTAGAATATCTTAAAAGCAGGGGAGTAACAGATTTGACAATTTCAGAGTTTGGTATTGGTTATGCCCCTAATTCATGGGAATCTTTAACTAAATTTTTAAAAAAAAGAGGATTTACCACACAAGAAATCATTGAGTCGGGTTTAGGCGTAGGTTCAAACTCAGGTTGTTATGACCGTTTCAGGGGCAGGATTACTTTTCCTTTATTTGATAGCAAAGATAAGTTGCGGGGATTTTCCGGCAGGGTTCTGTATCCGGCTGAGCCAAAATATATTAATACGCCCCAAACCCAAATTTTCGATAAAGGCAATTTCTTATTTGGCTTAAATTTAGCCAAAGGCGAGATAAGGAATAAAAAAGAGGCGGTTTTAGTAGAAGGGGAGATGGATATGATTTTATCCCTTCAGGCCGGTTTTAAAAATGTAGTGGCTTCCAAAGGCACAGCTTTGACTTCGGGGCAAATTGACCTGATTAAAAAATACACCGAAAATCTACTCTTGGGTTTTGATATGGATTTGGCAGGGGATAGCGCGGTGAGACGCGGCATTGAGATGGCAGATCAAGCCGGTTTAAATATTAAAGTAGTACAAATAATTGGCGGGAAAGATGCAGCAGAAGTAATCCGCGACAATCCCTCAATTTGGCAAAAAGCCCTGGAAGAATCCGTGCCTATCTATGATTTTTATTTAACCTCTATAGCCAGAAGATATGACAAGAAAAAACCTTCAGATTTAAGAAAGATTGGGGAAGAGCTAATTCCGGTTTGGGCAAAGATTACTGATGATTTAGTCAGGGAGCGTTATATCCAAAGACTGGCAGCATATCTTAAGACCGAAGAGAAAGTGATCAGGGAAGGAGTAGAAAGAATGCGTAAGATGCCGGCACACAGCCATAAGAGCGCATTTTACAGATCCACTATTTCCGATAATGTGGTATCACAAAAATCCAGAAGGGAACTTTTGGAAGAGTATTTAATCACTTTGCTTTTGCATCCCCCCACGAACTCAAATTTCGTCCCTAGCTTCCCTGAGACTTTATTTTTGGCTGAAATTTGGCGGCAAATTTATGTTTTGCTCTTTCTTTATTTAGATTCCATATCTTTTAAAAGCAAGTCATTTGATATTAATGAATTTGTAGTGGATTTGCCGAAAGAATTACTTTCAGAAGTTGATCGGTTATACTTAATAGAGCTTGACAGCAAATTTACAGATGATAAACTTTGGAAAAGAGAATTGGATGAGGTAGTAGCCGAGCTTAAGAAAGCCTTGATTAAAGCCTCTTTGGAAAAACTGTCTTCAGAGATCAGGAATGCCCAGGAATTTGATAAAGTTGAAATTATAGAGAATCTAAATAAGAGATTTAGGGATTTGTCGGTGAAATTAAAGAATTTGTAATATGGCTAAAAGAAAAGAAATACAACTGGATGTTAAAAAGTTATTAAAGTTTGGAAAAGATCGTGGGTTTGTAACCCAGGAGGAAATTCTGCAAGTTTTTCCCAAGCCGGAAGAGGCAATTGAAAAGTTAGATGAATTTTATATTCAATTAATTGCCGAAAATATTGATGTTTTTGAAACAACCGTAGAAGAGCTTGAAGCTGAAACTAAATCCACAACAGATTTAGAAAAGGAGCTAGAGGTTCTATCCACTTTGGAATCAGGCTCAGTGACAGATCCGGTCAGGCAATACCTGCGCGATATCGGTAAGATCCCGCTTTTGACAGCAGCTGATGAGATAGATCTGGCCAAAAAAGCCGAAAAAAATGTCAAAGCGGCCCGGGATAAATTAATCAGCGCTAATTTGCGTTTAGTGGTTTCCATTGCTAAGAAATATGTCGGCCGCGGTATGAGTCTCTTGGATCTGATAGAAGAGGGCAATATCGGCCTGATGAGGGCAGTTGATAAGTACGACTGGAGAAGGGGTTACAAATTCTCCACTTATGCCACCTGGTGGATTAGACAAGCTATTACCAGGGCAATTGCCGATCAGGCCAGGACTATCCGTATTCCTGTCCATATGGTGGAAACTATTAACAGATTTAATCGGACTCAGCGCAGATTAATGCAGGAGTTGGGCAGGGAACCCCAACCGGAAGAGGTAGCCAGAGTCTTGGGGATTGATGAAAGTAAAGCCAGGGAAATTATTAAAGTCTCGCAGGAACCTACTTCTTTGGAAACTCCGGTGGGGGACGAGGAAGATTCACATTTAGGGGATTTTATAGCTGACCAGGGTTTGCAGCCGGATGAACAAGCCACCAGGGAACTTTTGAAGATTCACTTAGATGAAGTATTAGGCAGTTTGTCACCCAGGGAAAAAAGAGTGTTGCAGCTAAGATTCGGACTCGAGGATGGCAAACAAAGGACCCTGGAGGAAGTGGGAAAAGAGTTTGGAGTGACCAGGGAAAGGATCAGGCAAATTGAAGCCAAAGCCATCAGAAAGCTCAAGCACCCCACCAGGGCCAAAAAACTCCGTGACTATTTAGAATAATTATGGATACACCCGAAGTTTCTGCAGGAAAATCAATGCCTAAACCTACTATAATGGCAATGCTGCCTGTGCATAATGTAGAATTTTACAGGGGTCATGCAGCAGGATTGAAATTAGACTCCGATAGATTGGTAAGGGGGTATTTGCTTCAAACAATAGTTTCTGATGATCGGAATATATTTTTTACTTTAATAAATGATTTTCCGCCTTTAACCGCCGATCAGAGTTTGCAGGCAGGTATGGATTTAAATGCCAGGTTTGCATTAGAAATTAATGCTTCAGAGCTTCCGCAGGATATTAGGGCTAAACTTGCTCAAGTCAGAGAAGATATTAAACCTTTAGATTTAGGGCAATGGGAAGATTTTAAATCAGCGTATGGTATTTGGGAAAAGACACGGCAAGTCATCGAAGAAAAAATCAATGCTTCACCCGAATTAACAGCAGATGTTAACTACTCGATTCAGGTGGTTCCTGAACTTGACGACTTAATGAGAGAAACCCAATCTCCAAAATAAGATTTAATTTACTTCTGTACTCTGTTCCAAATAGCGGCAAAAACATAGCCAAAACCATAGCCTATTGCAGCTGTCACTACCACCAAAGTTATCCATTTGACCACATCAAAAGATTGAATAGTAAATGGATTATTCAAAAAATGAAGATCCAGAATCCAACTCTGCAGGGCTGATGCCCATCCTAAAACTACCAATATTCCCCAGACTGTATGCATCAGCCCGGCAAAAGCACCTAAGGTAAGGCCTGTTTTTTGCGGATTTAATTTCATATCATCACCTCCCCTCAACTCAGGTGTACACCTTTGTATTTTAAAATGCAACTGTAAATGATAAAATTCAAACGTAGTTTAACAACTAAATATTCCCCTGTAGCTCAACGGTAGAGCGGGTCACTGTTAATGACCATGTTAGAGGTTCGAATCCTCTCGGGGGAGCTTATAACTATAGGTTGATAATTCGCTTCATTTTTGATATAATACCTCTTTATGTCTGAAACAATTTTAGGTTTTGATCCTTCCAAACTCAATATAATAACTACTACTTTTTATCGCAGATGGGTACCAGCTCAATTCCAGTGGAGGTCTGGTGCTCAAGTTACTCCTGAGGTAGTAGATAAAGTCCGTGGTGATTTAGCAATCCAAATGATTTCTAAAGCTTCAGAAAAAGGAGTAAGAACAATTGTAGTGGATGGGGTAAATAATCGGCCTTTCCGCCAAGCATTAGAAAGACAGAATGTTTTTATTTTTGATGAAACAGATAAGGGTATGAGTGCAAGTAAGCAACAGGGTTATAGAATTGCTCAAGTAATGCCTGATATGGTAGCTAATCTTTGGACTGAACCTGAGAAAGTATCTATTGCAGAAGATTGTCTTGATCCTTTAATGACTCCTATATTTACAGGAGAAGCAGATATAGTTATTCCTTTACGCGGTGCCGAATCTTTTTCCACCTATCCCGATTTTCAGGCAGATATAGAGCAGGAAAGCAATAGACTTTGGAATGCCTTGCTTAAAGCTGAAGGTATAATTCCTTATGAACACCCAGGTTTTGATAACTGGTTTGGTCCTCGGGGTTGGCATAAAGATATAACAGGATTATTTATAAAAAAATATAAATCTACAGATCCTGATGTTAAGCTAATAAAGCCCGAAGAATATGGTAATGCACTTCACTTTCCAGTAATTACCGCCCTTATAGAGGGGAAAAGGGTTATAAGTGTGCAGGTTCCTTTTAGGTATCCAGAAATCCAAAAAGCTATAGAAGAGGATAGTCTTGAATTTAGGGCAAAAAGAAAATACCAACAAGAAAGTATTTTGGAGACTACAAAAGAATTCCTTGCTTTGCTTCGTAGTGAGCAGAGTAGATTAGTCGCAGTCTCTTAATTTAGATAAAGATAGGTTCAAATTTTCAACTGTTTCAATAAAATATTGCCTTAAGTGTGTGAACTGAGTGGAGCTTGAAATTTTTAGACAGCAAAGATTTACTCTGATAGAATGGAACCGTGGATAAGAAAAAGGTTTTTATAATTTTCTGTTTAGTTCTGCTTGCAATCCTCGGATTACTAGTCTTCAAGTTTCTTTCAACAGAGAAGGTTTCAAATGCAAAAATAAGCGGAATATATTTTGGCAATCAAATTTGGAGTGAGCAAATTACTGTCACCGGCGATACTGTAATTTTGGGAAATTTAACTGTTCTGCCTGGTTCTGTAGTTAAATTTGTTGTTGGTGATGACCGTGTTTGGGGAGATGAGGTAGAGAAAGACGGTTTCAACGATAATGACCCGACAAGACTTAAATCGTATACCACTACCCATTCCAGCCTTTTTATCTTCCGAAAGCTTACTGCCAAAGGGACAAAAGATAACAAAATTGTTTTTACTTCTGCAGCAGATAAACCATATCTAGCCGATTGGGAAGCAATTGTTTTTCAGGGAGATGGGAGTTTTTTGGATAATGTGGTTGTGGAATATACCCGAAACGGAATTAACCCCATCGGTAAACAGCCTAACAGTGTTATTCAAAATAGCATATCCCGGCATGTAATGTGGGGCGCAATATCTGCAGCAAATTCCAATATTAAAATAATTAACAATTATCTATCTGATGCGGGGCATGAGGGAATAGATCTTAAATCCAACGGCAACCAGGAAGTCTCAGGCAATATTATTGATGATTGTCATACCGGTATCGCCTCTATAGCCGGATCGCAGATAATTAAAAATAATACTATTACAAATTGTGGAGACGGCGTTTATATTGATCCCAAATCAAGTGCTACATCAATCGGCAATACTTTTTTACCCGCTCCGGCAGACAGCCAACGCAAGTGGCGGTATGGCAATTATGTTATTCCCATCTCTGGCGATCCCAAATAGCGTGAATTTATCCCGCAAATGGCATACAATTCACGCCAAATTGACAAAATAGCGTGAATTTGATATAATGCGGTAATCATGTCAATCCCTTCTTCCTATCGAAAAAGAATAGAAGCTTTAAAAAGAGAATATGACCATTTAAAGATAGGTAAAGAGTCTTTGCTTAAAATCATTGATGAAGCGGAAATTCCTGAAAGCGTCTATAACTCTAATGCCATAGAGAATTCCACACTGACTTTGAAAGAAACAGAAAAGATTCTATTAGAGATGGAAGTATCAAAAAATGTTTCCTTACGTGAAGTATTTGAAGCTAAAAATTTGGCCAGGATTATGGAGTATATCCGTGGTAAATCTTCAGACGAACTTACGAAAGAAGTAATATTGCTTCTTCATCAAATGTTGATGGGAAATATAGATGAAAGTATTGCCGGCAGGTTTCGCAAAAAAGGGGAGTATGTACGGGTTGGCAGTTTTATTGCTCCGGCACCGGAGCATATTGAACGGATGCTGGAAGAGGCTTTAATTGAATACTCAAGCGATCAAATAAACTATTTTGTGGACAAGATTGCTAAATTCCACCTGCAATTTGAAACAATTCATCCTTTTAATGATGGCAATGGCAGGATTGGCAGAGTAATTATAAATTATCAGCTATATAAATTAGGGTTTCCGGGGATAATAATCCGGGACAAGGAGAAGCAACCCTATTATAGCTCTTTTAAGGAGTACCGGGATGATAAAATTACCAAAATAATGGTTAAGATAATTTCGCTAGCGCTTATGGAGGCTTTACATAAAAG
>JACPEX010000037.1 GCA_016183265.1 Candidatus Daviesbacteria bacterium
GCCGGGTCTGATGCTTTTATCTTTGAAACTACTCCCCTGTTAACAGAGTTTCAAAAGAATAATACAAGATCAGTCCAAAGCCAGATTGAAAATAAACAGATGATAGATTATTCACTGGTGGCAAGGAGCATTATTAATAAATACAGGATCTAGAAAGGAAATCCTAAACACTAAATACTAAACCCTAAACAAACTCAAATAACCAAATTCAAAATACAAAACATTTTGAACATTTGGATTTTGAACATTATTTAGGATTTAGATATTAGAATTTAGAATTTATGCGTATTAGAGTTGCCGGAGTCGGACTAACAAAATTTGGAGAGCTGTGGGATAAGTCTTTATTGGACTTGGCCTTGGAAGCATCTAGAGACGCTATTAGCGATTCGCAGTTAGCTATTAGCCGGATTGATGCGGTATTTGTGGGCAATATGTTAATCGGCAAGATTGCAGGGCAGGACCACTTAGGCCCGGTCATTACTTCCTCTTTAGGGTTAAACTGCGCCTCATTCAGGATTGAAGGCGCTTGCGCCTCCGGCTCTTTAGCAGTCCATTTGGCAATTCAAGGCATTTTAGCCGGGACTTACCAACATGTCCTGGTGGTGGGGGCGGAAAAAATGTCCGATGCCCCAACCAGCCAGATTACCTGGGCCTTAATGGGAGCCAGCTCTTCCAAAGAAAGAAAAGCCGGGCTGACTTTTCCCGCCCTGTATGCTTTAATAGCCCAAGCCCATATGCAAAAATACAACACCACCAGAGAGGAACTGGCTTATGTGTCGGTTAAAAACCATTATCATGCTTCTTTAAATTCCAAAGCCCAATACCCTTTTGAAATCACAGAGGAGAAAGTTTTAAACAGCAGCCTTATCTCTTCCCCGATCACTTTATTTGATTCATCGCCGATCACAGACGGAGCAGCCGCAGTCATACTATCTGCTGACGATTCAAGGCGCCTGCCTGCCGGCAGGCAGGTATATATAACCGGCAGCGCCGTTGCTTCCGATACAATTGACTTAGCAGAAAGAGAAAGCCTAACAGAACTAAAAGCCACTCAAATTGCCGGGAAAATTGCAATGGAACAGGCCGGAGTTTCCATCAAAGATATAAAAGTGGCAGAAGTACATGACTGTTTTACTATTGCCGAGATCATGGCCATGGAAGATTTAGGTTTTTGCTCCAAGGGGGCGGGGGGCAAATTTATTACCGGAAAATCAACCAGGCTGGGGGGCAAATGCCCGGTCAATACTTCAGGGGGATTAAAAGCCTGCGGCCATCCGGTAGGCGCTACAGGAGTTAAACAAATCATTGAGATTACCGAGCAGCTTAAGAATCGCGCGGGCCAAAGGCAAGTTAAAGGAGCCAATATTGGCTTGACCCAGAATGTCGGAGGCACAGGAGCAACGGTGGTCGTTCATATTTTACAAATATGAACTGAAAATTTTAAGCACTAAATCTTAAATACTAAACAATGTTTAAATGATTAAAATATAAATAACCAAAACTATTTTGAATATTAGAATTTTGGATTTGTTTAGAATTTAGAAATTAGGATTTAGAAATTAGGATTATGTCAAGTCCTGTAACTGTGTGGAGACATCATAAAAATATCAGGAATTACCTGGGAAGAAGGGGTAAGGTAATTGTGTGGACAAAAGTATTTGTCGCCCCGGCCGGCTTTGAACATGAAGCCCCCTACTTTGTGGCCATAGTGGAATTTAAAGATAAAAAAAGGATGTCTTTGCAGGTAGTAGATTTTGAGGGGGAAGACTTAAAGAAAAATCAAAAGATTGTCACTGTAGTAAGACGCCTGGGCAAAGTTAAACTTGATGAAGTGATAGAATACGGCATTAAAGCCAAACCAATATGATTAAAGTTTCAGCCCCCGGGAAAATTCACCTGCTTGGGGAACACTCTTCCGTATATGGCAAACCTGCCATACTAACTGCAATTAACAAAAGAATGTTTGTTACTCTAGCTCCCCGATCAGACAAGATAATCTGTCTTTCATCCAAAGGAGTTGGCGAGATGAAAGGTTTAACAGAAGAAAAAATTATAAAACAAACAGAGGATTCTCAAAGAAAATGGAAAAAATTTATTGAAACAAATGATATTTCCTTACTGAGATCAATCACTGAAAATCCTTTAGATTATGTAATTATTGCCATCGGAGAAACTTTGAAATTTTACAATCAAAAGTTCTTAAGTGGATTTGATTTAAAAATTGAATCACAAATACCTGAAGGCGCAGGACTGGGCACATCTGCTGTCACAGCTTTGGTAGTTGCCGGCGCGATAACCTTATTTTTAGGCAAGGATTTTAACCGGGATATTATTTATCAGATTGCCTGCGTGATAGAACATAAAAAACACGGCCATATTTCCGGCGGCGATATCTCTGCCCCTTGCTTTGGAAAACTGGTTTGGTTTAGGACAGAAACTGATGATTTTAGAATAATTCTGCCCCTGTCGTTTTCTATAGACAAAAAATTGGCTGAAAATTTCGTATTGATTGATAGCGGAAAACCTCGAGAATCAACCGGAGAAATGGTTGGGCTGGTTAGAAAACTTCAGAAAGAAAATCCGAACTTATTAAATAAGTTTTTAGAAAATCAGGAAATACTGGTTAAAAACCTGTTAGAAGTAATCAAACACTCAGATGAGAAAGAATTTATCAGAATTATCAGGGATGGTGAAAGGAATTTAGAGTCAATTGGTGTAGTTTCCCTTTTTGTTAAATCCATTATCAGGAAAATAGAAAAAGCAGGAGGCGCTGCCAAGATCTGCGGGGGCGGAGGAA
>JACPEX010000011.1 GCA_016183265.1 Candidatus Daviesbacteria bacterium
ATGAGAAAGAATTTATCAGAATTATCAGGGATGGTGAAAGGAATTTAGAGTCAATTGGTGTAGTTTCCCTTTTTGTTAAATCCATTATCAGGAAAATAGAAAAAGCAGGAGGCGCTGCCAAGATCTGCGGGGGCGGAGGAAAAACTAAAGCTACAGGTATACTCTTAACTTATCATCCTGATAAAAAAGTTGTTGAAAAAATTGCCAAAGAAGTAAATCTCCCCTATTTTAGAACCAGCCTTGGAGTTGAAGGACTAAAAGAAAAAGCTTATAATATGCGAAATGTCGAAACTTGAAGCTGATCCAACCCAAGGAATTGTTGATATTGATACTTTTGCGCTGTATTTAATAGGATATAGAGCAGATGTAATTGCTACTAGGCCTTCATGCTGGCATAAAATCTTAGACCATCCCGATTTACCTTTTACCCCTCCGGATAACCCTAGACCTTGGGTATCTTTACATGAGGTTCCTTGGCAAGATACCCCTAGAAGTATTCAAGATATAGTCGCTTTACAATATCCTGTTGCTGCTGCAGATGAAAAAAAGAGTATTAGTTTATGGCTCAATATTCCTGATGGCAATTTATCTTTTAAACTTAAATCAGCTTCTCTTGTGGAAGGATTTAGGGCTGGTTCTGATGTACTCGATAGACGCGCTAATATAGTTATTCCAACAGACGGCCTAGCTTTAACTCTAAGAGACGGTAAGTTAACACCTAAAGGTAATTGGATTATTACCCAAAGACCAGCTAATAAGGCAGAAATAAGGTATATCAATAGTAAACTATTTAATTTGGGATTTGAATCTTTTAATGAGCGAATCGAAGCTCAACTCTATAGAGCTATAGCTAAAATGATGGAGGCACCAATAGAGCCAGAAAGAATATCTACCCAATCCGCCACACTACAAGAGCTTCATGACATTGTCAGAATCCTAGAAAAAGGCAAAGACCAAGCAACCTGGAAAGAAACATTAGTTGACTAATCCATTGACAAAATGTACATTTAAGTGTATATATAGATTATGCAATATATTACTACTACGGAACTTAGGACAAAATCAAAAAAACTTATAGAAATTCTTCTGGAAGGCCAATCTGTGGATTTAATTCACAGATCAAAAGTTGTAGGTGAAATAAGACCTAAAATTTACGATCCAAAGCCATTTGATTCAGAAAAATTCTTGAAAATTGTTGAAAAACTTAATCTTCCAAAACTTACTCCCCGACAAATAGAAACAAGGTATAGAAAAGCTATGATCAAAAAACATGGTCAGAATCTTTCTTGATACAAATCAATATATTGATCTTACCAAAAGGTCAAAAGAGAAATGGAAGACCCTGGAAGAAAACTTACTTTTTATATCTCCCCTTTCTACACATATTTTATTTTATACCCGCAAATTAAAAGTATCTGATCCGGAAGTCAATAAATTGCAGGGACAATTTGGTATAGTACCCTTAACAGAATACATTCTTGATAAGGCTTTAGAGGGTCCAACTGGTGATCTGGAAGATAATATACAACTTCATTCTGCTGCCGAGGCAGAGTGTGATATCTTTTTAACCAGTGATGCCAAACTTCTAAAATTAAAATTTTTTGGTAAAACTGAAATCAAATCAGCTATATGAAGACAATTACAGTTTCAGCGCCGGGAAAGTTGATGCTTTTAGGGGAACATGCAGTGGTTTACGGCCGGCCTTGCATTGTCACAGCTGTTAACCAGCGGATGAAAGCTACAGTAGAGTTAACTGACGAACCAATTTTTTCCCTCGATGCCCCTGATGTGCAGGTTACGGGTTACCAAAAACCCATGGACCAGCTAGGAGTTGGCGATCCCTTGACTCCGCTCGCTCAGAAAGATTCGACAAGTATTCCTAAGGGGGCAAAATTTGTTGAAATAGCTTTGTATAATTTTTATAATAATTATAAAGGTTATACTAAAAAAGGCGGGATCAGAGTAACAACTAAATCAGAATTTTCTTCCCAGTTTGGTTTTGGCTCCTCCTCTGCTTCTACTGTTTGTGTCATTAAAGCTTTATCAGAAATCACCGGCGCTAATTTAGATAACAAAACTGTATTTGATTTATCTTACAAAACAGTTTTAGATATCCAGGGCAAAGGGTCGGGCTTTGATGTGGCTGCAGCAATTTATGGAGGCACACTTTATTTTAAAAAAGGCGGTGAAATTATTGAACCACTTAACGTTGATTCGCTTCCCCTAATCGTGGGTTATTCCGGAATCAAGGCAGATACTGTCACTTTAATGAATCAGGTTCTAGAAAAAGACCAACTGGTTGTTGAAGGGATATATACTGATATAGGCAAGCTGGTGGAACAAGCTAAACCAGCTTTATTGAACAAAGATTGGGCTACACTCGGGAAACTCATGGATGATAATCAAAAACTGCTTTCAGAGTTAGGTGTGAGCATTCCCAAGCTGGATCAAATGATTTCAGCTGCCACAAATGCCGGAGCCTATGGAGTCAAACTATCTGGCGCCGGCGGAGGAGATTGTATGATTACTTTAGCCCCGGAAGACAAAATCCAAGCTGTTAAAGATGGCATTGCTGCAGCCGGCGGCCAAGTTATAGAAGTAGGGGCAAATGTAGAAGGAGTTAAAGTAGAAAATGGATGAACAATTAATTGTGGTTGATGAGAATGATAATGTTTTAAACTATCTTCCCCGTAAAATTGTACATGATCAAGAGCTTCTTCATAGAACAATAAGTGTCTCAGTTTATAATGACAAGGGTGAAATTCTACTGCAAAAAAGAAGTCCTAAAAAGGATAATAATCCCGGTTTTTGGGCTAACTCTGCTGGAGGGCATGTAACTAAAGATAAAGATTACGGACAAACTGCAAAGGATGAGGTCGCTGAAGAATTAGGGGTCAATCCCGATCTCATTTTAATTAAAAAAATGAAGATAAACGATCCAGTTCATACCACCATGACCTGCCTTTATAAAACCTACTCAAATGGCCCTTTCAATTTTAACAAAGAAGAAATTGATGAAATTAAATTCTATTCGAGAGAAGATTTAAAACAGGTTCAGGATGATTTGTCAGAATCCGCAAAGATTGTTTTAAAGGAACAGGGATTACTATGAAAGCAACAGCCATTGCGCCGTCAAATATAGCCTTTACCAAATACTGGGGTAAAAAAGATGAGGTTTTGAGATTGCCGGAAAACGGCAGTATCTCCATGTGCTTAAGCAACCTTTTGACCACTACTACAGTTGAATTTTCTCCTGATTTCAAAAAAGACGAAATTATTATTAATGGTGTAGATGAAGCAGGACGCGCTATTGAGCATTTAGACAGGGTGAGAAAACTAGCCAATATAGATCTTAAGGCTAAAGTAGTCTCCAATAATAATTTTCCCTCCGGCACCGGCCTATCATCCTCTGCTTCCGGCTTTGCTGCTTTAACATTAGCTGCTGCAAAAGCTGCCGGATTAAATTTATCAGAAAAAGATTTATCTATTTTAGCCAGGCAAGGGGCCGGTTCAGCCTGCAGGTCTATCCCATCCGGATTTGTAGAATGGTTAGACGGAGATACATCAGACACTTCTTTCGCTGTCCAAATTTTCCCTCCAGATTATTGGGCTATTGCGGATGTGGTGGCAGTTGTATCGGAGGGTAAAAAAGAAGTGCCGACATCAGCCGGGCACGCCTTGGCCCAATCCTCCCCTTTTATGCCAGTCCGCCTGGGGCGGATGAAGGGAAAAAACGATTTAGTTAAAAGATTAATTAAAGAGAAAAATTTTAAAGAGTTTGGGGAACTGACAGAAGCAGAAGCGCTGGAACTACATAGCATTATGCTCACTCAAAAACCCCATCTTATTTACTGGACTACCGGTACTTTACAGATAATGAAACTTGTCAGTCACTGGCGGGCGGGAGGGTTACCGGTATATTTTACTGTCAATACCGGCCAGGATATCCACCTGATTTGTGAACAGGAAAATATTGACAAAGTCCGGGCTAAATTAAAAGAGCTGGATTTTGTCAAAGATATTATCGTAAATACTCCCGGTGAAGGCGCCAGACTAGTGGTAAAATAAAAATTATGGGAATTGAAAACATAGATAAACCTTTTGGGCGAATTACTCCTTTACGGATTTCTATTCCTGGTCTAAGACAGTTATTTGCATTTATTGATCGTGTAGTCAGAACAGATAGATTTAATGATGATCTGCCAGATTCCCCACACGAGTCAACCCTGGAAAAGTTGCGAAAACGCTGACATCAAATTAAAAACAGATTAGGGATCTCTTGGTAGACATTTTAAAAAATTTTAGACCCTTAATATCCTGAAAATCTTTATTGTTCCTGGTAGCCAGCTTGGCTTTTAAAGAAATTGCTGTTGCTGCGATTATGGCATCTCCCAGTCCTAAACCTTTATTATCTCTAATTAAAAAACCAGCTATCTCTGATAAATCGCAATCTAATGGAACAAATTCCAATCTCTTAACAAACAACTTTAAATCCCTAAGTTTATCTGTTTGCAAAGTTTCTTTTCCTGACATAAGTTCAGCCACCCCAACAGCAGCAATAAACAGTCTAATTTGCTTTTGATCTGCTAGATCCAGTAGATCTCTAAGATATGTGGAGGCTTTCCTGGTAAAGTCAATGATAATATCTGTATCCAGAACAACTTTTTGCATTACCACTTCCTTGATCTAATTTTTTTGGTAGCCAAGCGGTCTGCTTCCTTAAACCTGCCTACTAATTCTTCTTCTGTTTTATCTGACCACATACCATACATTCTATCTAATAATTTTTTGGTTTCTTCCCGATCTTTATCAAGATCTTCTTTAACAGGTTCCAGTTTCACCTTAACATCCCTGTCTCTTTTGATAAAAATAGGCTTGCCTGTCCTGGCCACTTCATCCAACAGGTGGAAAAAATTGTTACGGACTTCAGTTGCGGTAATGATAGTCTTGTTCATATTCGTATACTAACAAAAGTATGTACATTATGTCAATACTTTCAATATATACTACTTCTGGTATAATATTATTCTTGTGGACATTATTCATAAAAACAAATCACTATCTGTCCGGTCTAATCTCCCTGACTATGAAAAAACCTATCAGGAATTTTCCTGGGAAAAAGCCAAAGCAGAACTTATCTTTTTTCCTGATGGCACGTTTAATGCAGCCTACAATGCCATTGACAGACATGCTGAATCTGATAAAAAGGACAAAACAGCCTTAATTTATGAAAGCGACAAAGGAGAAAAAGAAAGTTACACTTTTGCCCAACTTAAAGAACAAACTAATAAATTTGCTAATGTTTTAGCCTCTCAAGGCGTTGAAAAAGGAGACAGAATTTTTATCTTCTTGCCCCCTACCCCTGAGCGCTACATTGCTTTTTTGGGAATTTTAAAAACCGGCGCTATTGCCGGCACTATGTTTTCTGCTTTCCAAGAAACCGCTTTAATGGATAGGCTAGCCGATTCAGGAGCTAAAATAGTAGTAACAAACAGCGAACTTTTTTCCAGAATCCAAAAAATATGGAAGGATTTACCTGATTTACAAAAAGTAATTTTAGTGGATGAAGGAGATTTCCCTGAAAAAGAGAAGCTAATTTCATACCAGCAAGAAATGACCACAGCTTCTGCCGACTTTAATGTAGCCCATTTAAAACCAGATGATTTTGCCTATATGCTTTATACCTCGGGTACAACAGGCAAACCAAAAGGAGTAGTCCATGCCCACGCAGATTTACTGCAAGCCATTTTAACAACTAAATATGTGTTAGATGTGAAGGATCAGGATATTTATTGGTGCACAGCAGACATTGGCTGGGTCACGGGTGTAGTTTATGGAGTATTGGGCATTTGGGGGTTGGGCGGCACGTCTGTAGTTTTTGGGGGCAGATTCTCACCGGAAGCCTGGTACAAAATTATTGCTGATAACAAAGTGACAGTCTGGTACACAGCCCCTACTGCTATCCGTATGTTGATGGGTTCCCCTGTTGACCCTAAACAATATGATTTATCATCTCTCAGGCACTTGTGCAGTGTGGGTGAACCATTAAATCCTGAAGGGGTTATGTGGGGCAAAGAGACTTTAGGCCTCCCCTTTCATGATACCTGGTGGCAAACAGAAACAGGTTCAATTTGTATTACCAATTACCCTTCCATGGATATTAAACCTGGTTCTATGGGCAAACCTTTCCCGGGGGTTGTAGCAGGAATCGTTGATGACAACGGACAAGAATTACCAGCCAAACAGGATGGGCATCTGGCACTAAAACCTGAAACTGTTTATTCTTTGATGAAACAAATTTGGAAAAATGAGGAAAAATATAAGTCTTATTTTAATAATGGCTGGTATATTTCCGGAGACCAGGCATTTAAAGATGAGGATGGCTACTTTTGGTTTGTAGGCCGGGCTGATGATGTAATCAAAACTTCAGGTGAAAGGGTTGGCCCTTTTGAAGTAGAAAGCACCCTGATAGAGCACCCTTCTGTCTTGGAGGCAGGGGTGATTGGCAAACCTGATGAGTTAAGAGGAGAAATAATCAAAGCTTTTGTAGTCTTAAAGCAGGGAGTTGAACCATCAGATGCCTTAAAAGAAGAGATGGCTGCCTTTGTCAAAGGCAAACTGGCAGGCCATGCCTACCCAAGAGAGGTTGAATTTATAGATAAACTGCCAAAAACCAGGTCCGGTAAAATCATGAGAAGGATCTTAAAAGCCAGAGAAATGGGCCAGCCTATCGGCGACACCTCTACCCTTGAGGAATATTAAATATGAACAACCCGTTAGAAGGGATTAAAAAGTACGTCCGCGCTGCCAATTATTTAACAGTTACCCAAATTTATTTGCAGGATAATTTTTTACTGGAAAAGCCCCTGGTATCAGCTGATATTAAGCCCAAATTATTTGGCCACTGGGGCACTTGCCCGGGCATTAATTTTGTCTATGCCCATCTAAATTATTTGGTCAAAAAATACCAAAAATCAACTATCTTTGTGCTGGGACCCGGCCATGGCTTCCCGGCCTTACAGGCTAACTTATTTTTAGAAGGCACCTTAAACAAATATTACGAACGGGCAACACCTGACGAACAAGGCATCAGCTATATTTCCAAAATGTTTGCCTGGCCGGGAGGGTTTGGGAGTCACAGCAATCCGGAAGCCCCAGGGGTAATTTTGGAAGGGGGCGAACTTGGGTATTCTCTAGCTACTGCATACGGGGCAGTTTTGGATAATCCAGATCTACTGGCAGTCTGCATGATTGGTGACGGCGAAGCAGAAACCGGTCCCATTGCTACTGCATGGCATATTAATAAATTAATTGACCCTAAAACCAATGGCGCAGTCTTGCCAATTTTGCACTTAAATGGCTTGAAAATCTCCGGTCCCACTATTTTTGGGCGCATGAGCGATAAAGAACTCTTTTCTTTGTTTACCGGCTACGGCTACGAGCCATTCATCGTCCAAGGCAACAATGTATATAAAGATATGTTAAACGCCATGGAAACCTGCTTTAAAAAAATCCAAAATCACTCTCCCCGTTTCCCCATGATTATTTTAAAAACCCCCAAAGGCTGGACAACTGTTAAAGAAATTAAAGGGCAACCTATTGAAGGCACTATTCTGGCCCACCATGTAGTAATGCCTAATGTTAAAAACGACGACGAAGAGCTTACAGCTTTGGAAAACTGGCTTAAATCCTACCATTTTGAAGAACTTTTTAATCCCCAGACAGGATTTAACAAAGAGATTAAAGAGCTGATTCCCGCGGATAAACTGCTTATCGGCAATAATCCGCATGTATTTGGGAAATTTTA
>JACPEX010000038.1 GCA_016183265.1 Candidatus Daviesbacteria bacterium
CTTTACGCTTTTTCTTTCTTGCCAAACGTTCCTCTGCCGCCCTGCGAAGATACCCTGCTAAACTTTCTTTTTCCTCATGCCTATCCCTATCTATCTTGCGGCGAAGATCATCTGGTAAATAAATTTGGGTCCTGTGTAATTGTTGCATACATCACCATTATACATCACTATTAATGTTTGTCAATCCGGAAATTCTCCCAAAATTTTTCTGGATTAAAGAAAATCCAATGATGGGTTACATCTTGTACAATAATAAATTTCGACCCAGAAATCATTTGATGTAATTTCTGGCCTTGCCATAAAGGAGTTATATAATCCTTACTCCCCCACATAATAGTTGTTGATACTTTAATTCTGCTTATTTCATCCTGTAAATGAGCAGTATAAGCAAAAACTCCTAAACGAAAATTAAGTATTATATGTTTAAATAGATAAGGTAAATTTCTTAACATACGCAAAAAACCATTCTTTGATCTTGGAAGAGTTTTCCAAAAAGCCTGAAAGAAACCTTCAGAACCGCGAATCCCTTCGGCATCCACTAAATAGAGTTTTTTAATTAAATTAGGATGGTCCGCTGCAAATTTTATCGCGAAAGCCCCACCTAGTGAATGGCCTACAAGCGAAATATTAGATAAATTTTTTCTATTTATGAACTCTTTCAATCCGGAACTAAACTGCTCAAGATTTCCTCCAGGCATAATATCTTTATAATTAATAAAAACAACTTGACAATTTACAGGCGCAGATTCAATTAGTTTCTTGTAAATTTGTTTTGTACCCATCCAACCAGGCAATAAAATCAGTGTTTCTTCCATAAGTTATCTTTGGCAATCAGGACAAAAGTATGTGCCGCGGCCGCCGATCGTGATTTTTTTCACTTTGCTCGGACAACCCTGGCAAGGGTAACCTTCTTTGCCGTAAACCTTGGCATAATCTAAAAAATAACCTTTACGGCCTTCCGGGTCGACAAAATGCACCCTGGTAGAACCGCCATATTTAATCCCTTCCCGGAGCGATCGGATCACTCCCCGGTGTAAACTCTTAAATTCTTGATCAGTTAAATCAGCTACTTTTCTGCGGGGATCTATTTTTGCTACAAAACAAGCCTCATTTGCATAAATATTCCCTACCCCAGCCACAACCGACTGATCCATGACGGCAACCTTTACAGGCATTGATTTATGTCTTAATAAGTTTTGTTTTAAAATCTGCCAGGTAAATCCTTTTTCTAAAGGCTCCGGTCCCAGATCCTGCAAAGGCCCGTCACTTATTTTAATCCATCCGAACTTACGCTGGTCATTAAAATATAGGTGCGAACCATCCGAAAAAGTAAATATCACTCTGGTGTGCGGGTTCGGCATTTTATCAACCATATCAGGTGTAGGGTGACCTCCAATAAATCTTTCCCCTTTACCCTTTCCGCTTTCCCCTTTCCATATTAATTGCCCGGACATTTTCATATGAAATAGCAAAGTAACCTTGTCCAGATCCATGCCTAATATCTTGGCCCTTCGCCAAACTTTGAGTACAGTTTGTCCCATAGCTAATTTTGGATTTCCAATGAAAGATTTCGGTGATAAAACCTGGATTTTTTGGATCTTTAAACCAATAATCTTTTTCTCTAAACCCTGTTTAATGATCTCCACCTCAGGAAGTTCCGGCATAAGGTTAACGTAAACCAATTCTGGCGAGACCCCTTGTGAAGGGACGGCTAATAAAACGCTCTACTACGCTTGGAGGTCGACACCCTAAATATTGCAGCAGATCTTCATCGGATTGAGGAGGCTTTAAACTATCAGGCAACTTATCAGCTTCTTTGGGACCAATTTCGATTCTATCAACCGACGCCATATCTTAAATCTAGCCCATTTTTCCAAACTTTGTCAACTAAATCTTCTTCCCAGTTTGAATTTAATAAGCAAAAAAAGGATCAGAGCCAGAAAAAACATATATACTGCGAATGCATAGTGGGCAAAATCCCACTCTTTAATTATTAAAAGTGTAATTATTGCTGCTGCCCCATTAAATAACCAGACTTGATAATTTTCAGTTTCAGGAGCTTTGAAGGACTTAATAACTGTTGGCACCCCGGCTAATCCATCTGCCAAAACAGCAAATAAGATAGCCAGGTTCCCTATTTTAGTTATCCCCCAGAGCAGCAAACCCACCAGAGCAAGCGCTCCGCAAATCAAATCAAAAACAGTAATTTTCCAGTAAGCTGACTTTTTTAAAAAAGAGGCAATAAATATAGAAACAGGAATAATTCCTAAAGCTAGCGTCATGTAAGAAGATAATCCAACTTCCTGGTCTATCTGGGCTGCAAATGCAATAAAAGGCGCCAGTGCCCATAAAAACCAGGTGACTTTGTGAGGTTTGACTTTTCCTTTAATAGTGTCCAACAAATAAGTTGAATCACCAATCAGAATTAACAAAACTGCAACAAAAATAAACCTTTCATCTATCATAAATTAAATTAATTTAACTACCCTGCCGCTTTGCAGGGCCGTTTTTAAAGTAAAGGCAAAAAAGGCAACAGAAAAAGAAATGCCGTTGATAGCCGTAAAACTGCCAAACTTTTTAATCAAATTCTTAACTTCCAGGATCATACGGAGCGGGCTTCGGAGACTTTTTGGGCTCTTTCCAAAAAGGCTTTTTGGGCGGCGGGAATATTTTCATCTTTACCGGCCCACGCAGCTAAAGTTTCTTCCTGTAAAGCCCGGCCATAAGAAAAGCTAAGCTGCCAAGGCCCACCGATTAAATTAAGCTCTTTTAAATTTTCCGTGGCCTGATCCGGTGTTTGGCCGCCTGACAAAAACACAATCCCAGGCACCTCTACAGGCACAACTTCTTTAAGTGTATCTATTGTTGCTTTTGCCACTTCCTTCGCACTTGCCTGAACTTGCGCATCTTTTCCGGAGATTATCATGTTAGGCTTTAGAAGCATCCCCTCTAAAGCAACTTTATGTTCTTTTAGTTTTTCAAAAACGATCCGTAAAACTTTTGTTGTCACTTCTTTGCACTTTTCCAAATCATGGCTGCCGTCCATTAAGACTTCCGGCTCTACAATCGGCACAATATCCTGTTCCTGGCACAAAGCTGCATATCTTGCCAGACTTTCAGCATTCTCTTCAATATGAGCATCTTCCTCATCTATTGTTATGACAGCTCTCCATTTAGCAAATTTCGCACCTAAATTTTTATATTCTGTTAATCTATCTTGCAGCCCATCCAAACCAATAGTGACCATTTCTACTATACCTTGATCAACCTTGATACCAGGTAAAATCCCTTTGCTTTGCAAATATGCAGGTACGCTTTGGCTGTCAATTTCTTGCCTGATTGTTTCATCATATAAAATCACCCCTGAAATAAATTGTTCAATCCCGGGAGTCATAAATAACATTTTTCTGTATGCCAAATTACTATCTGGGTTTGAAGTTACACCAATTTTTTCAAACCTTTTGGCAATAGTTCTAGTGGATTCATCAGCAGCCAATATCCCCTTCCCTTGTGCTACCAGAGCCTGCGCTGTTTGATTAAGTGTGGACATGCTCATTTATATTTACACCAGTTGTATCAATAGTCAAGGTTGTGACTTCACTTCCCCCTTCACGCTTTACCCTTACCGCTTCTAAATCAAACCACTTATTATCCCCTGTAATGGATGATATAGAAACCAAACAATCCTCTTTTTTGCCTGCCGCTAAATCATCAATAATCCAAGTCTTTGCCACATGTTTTTGACCGGGCTGCCAGCCCCTGCCTTCCCCTACTGCTCCCAAGGCCTTGGCTGCAACCGCCGCCAACACCCCTTCCTCAAAACCTCCTATCCCCATAACCAAATGAATCCCCTTATCAATAGTAAGAGATAAAATAGACGGCAGAAAATCACCTGCTTTAATTAAAATTAAATTAACCCCAAATTTTTGGCAGGCATTTATTAAATGAGCATTTCTGTCTCTATCCATAGCTACTACATTAATTTCATGAGGCTTTATCTCAAATACTTTAACTACTTCTGCCAGATTTTCCTCCACTGACTTATCAATAGAGATTTTCCCCACAAGTTGTGGTGGTCCAAATAATTTATCCATGTAATCGAAATCTTTAGGGGTAGCCATTAATTTCTCTCCAACTGCTATTACAGATACAGCCCCAGGGGTATTTAATTTGGCAGCTTTTGAGCCCTCCACCACATCATTGACCATATCAAGTTTTAATTCTCCTTTACCAAAAGTCCCCTCAAGTGTGGGCAAAGCTTCACCATATTGGTGAATATGTTTCCTTCCTTCACTCCCTACTACTTCTAAAACAAAAGGGATATCAGCTAAAGCGGCAAACATCGCATCTGCTCCCGCCTGATCAATTAATTTTTCCCTATTTTTTGATTCTTCTTCTGTTAACAAGTCCTGCGGGGTGAAACCTTTTTGGGAAATAAGCCTATGGACACTTAATGCCGTTAATTCCGTGGCCCGTGTAATATAATCTTTAACTTTTTGCATTACTCATATTGTACAGCAACTATTCCTTCTGCAATAGCGCAGAGGTACAGAAGATGCAGAAGATTGAATTAACCTATAATTTCCTTTATAATCCGAAAATTAATATGAATTACTTTGAACAGCTTAGGTCTGGTGTTACCGAAGAACCAACTATAACTACCGATAGTGGTGGAACTTTTGTAATTATTGGTTCCTTAGATCATGGCATGCAGATTCCTCAATCAGGAGCACTTAAATTAGTACAGGTTTTGGACGGTGTTTCTGCGCTAAAAATGGAGGGTGATGAAAAACAAGTAGGAATGTTTAAAGAGCGGTTCCACCCGATGTCAGCTGAGATGCTGGCTATTGCATGTGTGCAGCCTTCCCGCCTATCGTGGCTCGCAGAATCTGACGGAGAAGATATCGGACAAAAACTATTATCATTTGGTGTTCCAAAGGAGATAATGGAAGTTTTTGTACCCAGTTTAAATATGCGAATGAATGGAGGGGTAAGTGAAGACTTTTTCCGAACCCTTCCCTTAATGTTCGAGCATTATAAACAACGCTTTGGTTTTCTAAATACTGCGCAGGGAATCGAAACATTCTTAAAAGTTGGGCAATATTTCATGGATCAAAGAATTGACCCAAGGGGTTTGGAGGATTTTTCTTATGATTTTGAAATGTTTATGGGCAATGTCAGAGAATTTGAGTACTGGAGGCCCGATTTAAAAAGATTCCGCGCCGGCAATCAAGGAAGAATTGCAGTTTGCTGTGGAACATATCATGTAGATTTTGTGCGTTCTGTCTTTGAAGGAAAAGAGGTAGAAAAGCCTGATTGGTCTAATCATATAGATAAAAACAACGACCCTTTCGTTGTCAAGCATAGATATAAACTAAAAGAAATATACAAAAACCTGGAAGCTGCCTTAAATAGCACTACTCCTAATCAAAATTAGCAGCGGGGTGATACTTAACAAATCATACAAAAACTATATTATTGTATTACGATTGCACGGAGAGCTATTGTTCAGGTTCCTATGCCTAAAGAGTTAAAAAAGAAAGCAGAAGAGGTCTCCGCTGACTTGGGCTTTTCTTCAATTCAGAAAACTATCCGTGTACTTCTAACCAAACTTTCTAAAAAAGAGTTCAATTTGAAAGTAGTTGAGGCTGAAGAAATCACCTATCTCTCCCCTGCAAAAAAAATTTTTGCTATTCTTCGCTCATGAAAATCCGACACCCCTAACCAAGTTTACGGAAAATAATTAAAACTACTCCAGATTTTTCTCTATCAATTCTAAAATTTCTTTTTTGAACCTTTCTTTAAATTTATATTTGAACCTGTCCTCTTGGCCCCAAAGGTACAATTCTTACTTCTAATCTGGCCTTCAAGGCTTTTGTGATTTTTTCGAGAGTCTTCCAAGTGTAACCTGTATAATCCGCAGATTCGATCCTGGCAATATTAGATTGCCTAGTTCCTACTAATTCTGCTAATTCTTTTTGGGTTAACCTTGCTTTTTTTCTCAAAGCATAAACTTGTCCTGCAATATTCAGGGCCATGTCAGCCTTTTTTAATTCTTCCTTCAAAAAAGGATGTTTTTTTATTTTATTTTGTACATATTGATCAAAATCAGTTTTCATATTTACTCCTTTGGTAGATTTTTAAATCTTGCTTGCGCTATTTCTAACTCCTTTAAGGGAGTCTTTTGTGTCTTTTTAATAAACCCATGCAATAAAATAATTTGCTTACCTTTAGTAAAAACATAAATTATTCTTGCAATATCATTTTTTGATCTAACCCGTATTTCCAATAATCCAAACCCTAAGACTTTTGAAAAAGGCTCCTTATGATAAATTCTATGCTTAATTTTCTCTATCGAAGAAACACATTCGGACCACAGAGCATAGTTTTTGTCAAAGACCTCTTCCAGAAAATCCTGAACAGGCTTCCTGCCATTCGGATCAGTATAATATCTGACATCAAAATCCATTATAATTATATCAAATTTGATATATTAGTCAAGTCCCCAAATTGCTCTTTATTAATTCCAAAATTTCTTTTTTGAACCTTTCTTTGGAAAACTTTTCTGCATTTTCCCTTAAAACTTCAGCTTTGAATTCATCTTCTTTGAAGCGCTTTAATGCCTCTATCAAGCTTTCTACCGTAACTCGCCCTGGGCCACCATACAGAAGGCCGGTTTTTCCATCTTCTACGGTTTCCAAAAACCCTCCTGAGGCAGGAGCAATAACAGGAGTGCCTGCTGCCTGGGCTTCAATTGAAGTAATCCCAAAATCCTCATCTTCTGCTGCTACTACTAAAGCCTTGGCATTTTGCAAAAGTTTAATCCGTTCTTCATCAGACACCCACCCTAAGAAGTTTATGGTTTGTGGTTTATGGTTTATGGTAAGCTTCTTTAAGTTATCCAACTCTGGGCCTACTCCTGCTACTTTAAGCGGCAAACCTAACTTACCGCATGCTTCAACTATGATGTCTACCCCCTTCCCTCTTACTAGCCTACTTAATACTAGAAAATAGTCTTCCGGCTTCCGCTTACCGACTACCGCTAAATCTACAGGAGGATAGATAACAACTGAATCACGTCTATAAAACTTTTTAATTCTTGCTGCAATGTTTTTAGAATTAGCTACCAATATATCCGGCCGTTGGGAAACTTCAAAATCATAAATCCTCATAAAATGATTGATGATCTCTCCTCCGATCCTGGTCCACCAGTGTTTTTTATAATTGAAGCTCGTTACATAACCATACAAAAACCTTGGGGGCGTATGAATATAACTGATGTGCAGTGTTTCAGGCTTGGTAATTACAGCCTTGGCAAGGTGAGTTGCTGAAGAGGAAGAAATAACCAGATCATATTCAGATAAATCAAAACTTGCAAACATCATCGGCCCAAAGATTCTAAATGGTGACAATAATCTATTGGCAAAAGGGAATTTTTGGAACCAGGAAGGCCTAATATCCCAACCAGCAAACCTTTTATTGTTTTCCCCTAAACCCTCCGGGTTGTAATAAGCAGTATAGACAGGGGCATCAGGAAAAATTTCATGCAATGCTTCGAGAACTCTCTCAGCACCGCCATATTCGCGTAAATAATCATGAGCTAAAGCTACTTTTAAATTTTTCATAAATTTACCCTGAGCGCAGTCGAAGGGCTACAACTATATTTCTTTCGCTACATCAATCAACTGCTCAAAGCTTAACTTTGTAGGCTTACTATCGGGGGCAGAAGACGAGCCGCAGATAACCATATGGTGGGATTGGTGCAAAAACCAGGAAGCTTGCGGGTCCAACTCCTTTACCTTATCGTAGATTGGTTTTAAATCTATCTCAAAAGAAGGCGTAAAAAATTGCACCCCTTTAGTTTTGGGGCTATACATTAAAAATAGACCCCCGCCCTGTTCCCGGCAAAATTCCCGGTCAACTGTTTCAGATTTAATAGCAAAAGATTTACCAAAACGGGACTTAAATTCTATCCTGTTTTTCCAATCCCTGATGCTTTGCTGCCTTCTTTTTAAAACTATTAAAATCCGATCTAATATTTCCCTGCCCAGCTCCACAGACCTCAGGGAATTTTCTACCAACCCATCTTTGGCCCGGATTAAAGCCTGGATACTAAATTCATCAAACTGGGAATCCGGGGCTTTGCCGGTATCAATTAAACAATTCCATTCCGTCAGTTTATCTAAAGCCCCCCTTAATATCTCATCTTTTGGAATATAATTTTTCTTTTTTAAATACTCATACACCAGTGTCCCGGCACAAGTATTTAAGCCTTCTTTATGTTCATCAAATTGCCCTCCACCGGTTCCTATAAATATCTTATCTTCTGTTTCTGCTTTGGCAGCTTCGCGGGAAGCGGAAATAAATTCGATTTTAGCATCCTTAAAATCAGGCTGAAATTTCTTAAAAAGCCAAATGCCGGCAATATCATCCAAATGCGGATTAATATGAGTAATTAATATTTTCATGATACAATTCTACCATGCCCATATTCAAAAAGCTTATTTTTGCTCCATTCTTTCTAATCGCTTTCTCGCTATTAATTTATCAACTAAACCCCCTCTTGCAGTCTTATGACATTATTTTTTCATTATCTACTTTCACTTTGATCCAACTTATTATTATTGCTGCTTTAATTTCTTTATCCGGCTTTTTGTTTGTCTTATTTGCCACCCTGGCTGGTGACTGGAGGTTTTCTTTGCCTGTTGGCGCAGTCGCTTCTGCTATCCCCTTAATATTTATGGAAAAATCTTTAGGCTTGGTGTTTACTGTTGGTATTCTAATAAGCGTCTTGCTGGTTAGTTTAACTTTAGACAGCGCTTTAAAAAGCTATTTGAATTTTCAACCTGCCAGTCTGTTAGGGCCTTTTATCAGACGTTTATCCATGATGTTGATCTTGGCTTTTTGCATAATTTATTTTTTCTCCAGCAATAAACTGATTGTCCAAAATGGCTTTGAAATCCCGGATTCTTTAATTGATACAGCTTTGAAAATGGTGCCTTTGCCCGCAGAACAAACCCAACTGCCAAATATTTCTCCTGATCAAATAGCGATGCTTAAGAAAAACCCTGACCTGGTAAGACAATCCGGTCTTGACCCTAAAATTCTGGATTCCTTAGACCAGCCCCAGAATTCAGCTAATAATTTAATTAAACAAACAGTTAAAGACCAAGTCCAAAATTTCATCAAGCCATATGCCAGTTTTATACCGGCAATTTTGGCTGTACTTCTTTTTCTAACTCTCCAATCCCTAACTTCTTTTCTTAATCTTTTAATCTACCCATTACTATGGTTTGCTTTCTTGATTTTAGAAAAAACAGGCTTTACCAAATATGAAACAGAAATGCGGGAAGTAAAAAAACTGGTGGTTTAGACTTAAGGAATTAGATGACCATCACTATTTAACGCTCGCTTGCAAGCATCAACTGTTCCTTCTGGCGCATTAACATAAAAATGGAACTGATGAGGAGTTTTGGGCGCGAACGGACTCCCGGGCCAACAAACCTTAACTATAGCAGAATCCGAACCAGGACTATTCAATCCTGGTAATCTCTGTTGCAATTTTCTTAAAATCCTAAGTGATACCGCATCCCCTGTAACAACCAGACGATCTTTAAATCTTTCTCCCATATTTCTTAATCATAA
The DNA here is from genome assembly GCA_016183265.1 of Candidatus Daviesbacteria bacterium. GTDB lineage: Bacteria > Patescibacteriota > Microgenomatia > Daviesbacterales > UBA10151 > UBA10151. Next base: position 9,646 of record JACPEX010000038.1, read on the forward strand.
TCCCGTAAAGCTAATTTGTCAACTATAGGGTAATACTAAATCTTCAGAGGCTGCATTTCTCCCCAGTTGGGGCCTGTTTTTAAATCAACTATCACCGGCACGGATAATTTTAAGGCATTTTCCATTTTATCTTTAACCATCTGTGCTACTTCTTTAACTTGTTTAGGATCGCACTCAAAGAGTAATTCATCATGGACCTGGAGAATCAGACGACAGCTATCAGACCGCTCACTTCGCTCGCTGTCAGCTTTCAGACTTTTATTGTCTGACGACTGACGACTGACGACTGATAGCTCTGCATCTATCTCCACCATGGCTTTTTTGATCATGTCAGCGCTCGATCCCTGAATCGGGTGGTTGACTGCTGCCCGCTCGCCAGCTGCTTTAATCATTCGATTGTCTGCTTTCAGTTCCGGTATATACCTTTTCCTACCCCAGATAGTTTCTACATAGCCATTCTCATACCCAAAAGCTAGGGTTTTTTCGATCCAGCTTCTAACTTTTGGAAACTGGGCAAAATATTCATCTATATACTGGCCGGCTATTTCGAAACTAACTCCCAATTCACGGGACAGCGCCCTTGCTCCCTGACCATAAAGAGTAGCAAAATTCATGGTTTTTCCCACCATTCTCTGCTCTTTGGTCACTTTATTTACAGGTACATTAAAAATTCTCGAAGCGGTAGCTACATGAATATCCAAGCCTTCTTTAAAGGACTTTTTCAAACCAGGGTCATCTGCCAAATGGGCCATAATCCTAAGTTCAATTTGCGAATAATCCGCCCCCAGTAATACCTTCCCTTTGGGAACGATAAAGGCTTTCCTGATTTCTCCTCCTGCTTCACCTTTTACCGGGATATTTTGTAAATTCGGATCTTTGGAAGACAGCCTGCCTGTGGCAGCCCCCTCGACATTAAAAGTGGAATGAATCCGGCCATCTTCTCCTGCGTATTTTGGCAACGCATCAACATAGGTTGAGACTAATTTAAAAAGCTGCCTGTATTCCAAAAACAGAGGAATCATTGGATGCGCCGCTGATAGCTCATGCAGGGTGGCTTCATCAGTGGAGCGGCCGGTTTTAGTTTTTCTGACAACCGGTAGTTTTAATTCATCAAAAAGCACTTCTGACAACTGCTTAGGGCTGTTTAGATTAAACTCATGTCCCACTTTTGAGTAAATCTCTTTTTCAATCTTAGCCAGCCTGGTTTTTAATCCCTTACCAAACTTCTTTAAAAACTTCAGGTCAACTAAAACGCCAGCTGCAGACATTTTCTGCAATACTTTCTCTACTTCCTTGTCTAACTCGGATGTAAGTGATTTGTCTTCCGCTTTTTGCGGTAGTCGGTAGTCGGTAGTCCCTCCTGGCACTCTGGCAATCAAACTCCTAAACTCTAGCTCCTCAAATAATTTAACTACTTGTTCTTTGTCAAAATCATGGACCAGACATTTTTTCAAATCCAGCTTGATCGGCGCTTTTACATCCAGCGTAGCCAGTTTTTTGCTCATCACGGCTGATTCTGCACCTTCCGAAAGGAGTGTTTGCGTCCTTTCCGGTAAAGTCTTTAAATTCTCAGGTTTATAAATGCCCTCTACAGTTTCAAACTGGTGAATTAATTTAGTAGCTGTCACATCACCAATTCCGGCTACTCCGGGAATATTATCCGAAGCATCTCCTGCCAATCCTTTATAATCTATTAGTTGTTTTGGCATAAATCCGTACTTGGCAACAAACTCCTCTACCCCGTAAAGCCCGACATCAGCCAAGGTTTTTTTAGGCATAAAAACTTTAATTCTTTGATCGATTAATTGCATAATATCCCGGTCCCCTGTCACTATAATAATTTCTAATTTTTCTGCTTGCTTGGCCAAAGTCCCTATCAAATCATCTGCCTCATAGCCGGCCAGTTTAAACTCCGGTATATTAAATGCTTCAACAATTTCATGAACTCTCTTGTATTGATTGGATAAACCCTCATCAGCCGGGCCCCGGGTAGCTTTATATTGGGTATAGGCCTGATGACGAAAGGTGGGTCCTTTTTCATCCCAGGCAATAGCCAAATAATGGGGTTGCAGCTCTGAAAGAACTTTTAAAACCATTGAGGAGAAACCAAAAACTGCATTAACTAATTCCCCTTTTGAAGTAGTAAAAGGCGGGGTGGCATGATAAGCCCGGTGCAGCAAGGCATTACCATCAACTAAAACCAATCGTTTTACTTGTGGTGAGCGTACTTGTGCTGAGCGCAGTCGAAGTAGTCGAACCATGTTGGAATTGTAGCATTATCTCAGCAAACTACAAAATAGCCCACGATCGTAGACAAAAATATCAAACGGTTCTTGTAACAAGCTTCAGGATGATTGTATCTGTATCCTGTATGTGGATACTCATTTTAGCTCCGGGTTTTATACCTGGCATTTTTTCTCTAACTTCTTTGGGATTACAATTTGATAATTAGCACCAACCGTAACTATCTGCATATTTATATTGTACTAAATTTTAAAATAAAGTTCTTGCGTATTCCAAATACTCAGGATAACCATTGGCTGCCATGAAATACCACCACTCTACCCCCCAAAGATAAGTTTCATCGAATTGGGTTTTTTTAGCAAAGCTGATATAATTTTTAAAGTTTTCAATGGTAAATTTTTTTATTTGTTCTTCAGGTAGACCGAAAACACCATTTGCTAACCACGGCTCTGCTTGTAATTCCACTATTATAGCCTTGTTATTCCCCGGGGCAAAAATACTTCTGACTAGATTTGATTTAATACTATAAAAATACGAAGGCAAAGGATAAGTAATATGCCCTAAATATTTATCATATACCTGCCTGTATAAGGTTGTGCCAAAAATATCAGAAAGTTTCATAGAAGTTACCCATAAACCTAATTCTCCTGAATCAGTCATAATTATTGGTTTGCTGCTTAAACTCCTCACTAATGCCACTTCCTGTCTTAAAAAGTCTTTATCAGGGGCATCGCAATTTTCCCCAAAAGCCAGCAATGGTTCATTTTCTACCTGCCAGGCCCAAACTGCCGGATGGTCTTTGTACTTTTGAACAACTTGTTCTATAAATTGCAATGCCCTGTTTTGACGTTCAGACACTGTCAACTGTTTGGCCCAAGTAGGCAAATGGCATTCAGGCCAGCGCGGCTGCCTCATGCCTAACACCAAAATTACCTTAGCCTGTCTTTTGTTTGCCTCATCAAGCATAAAATCAATCTCGGAGAAGTCATATTCACCTTTTTCCGGCTCTAGAACATCCCAATAACCGGGAATTCTTAAGTTTTTCACCTTTAATTCATCTAAAATTTGGAGATAAGTCTTTTGCCAGTCTAATTTTAAATACTCGGCATATTTCCGGGAAAAAGTCACTCCGAATTTAACCTGGGCAGGAGAATATATTTTGTCTAAAACTACATTGCCAATCAGTACTGCGATTAAAGCTATCAGAAAAAATTTAAGGATGCGTTTCATACCTGCTTGTTAAAATGGCCAAAATCATATTTAACTTTACTGTTTTTAGGGCCCCTAAGCAAAATATTAAGCGCAAATAAGATCATCCGCAGGGCATATTTTCTTCTGCCTTCATACTCGACACGTCTTACTGAGGTATAAAGTTTGACTGTTTTGAGAAAAATTAACTTGCCTCCGGCGTTAACAATCCTTTGCACTAATTCTTGGTCCTCTCCAACTTTAATCTCCTCGTCAAATCCGTCTACCAAATCAAACATTGCTCTTTTAATATATAAATTTCTGGCTGTTACTACCGGCCAAAAATATTGAGAAAATTTGAAAGCCAAATCTTCCGCTTTAAAATAAACCGAGTTTTTCCAATTCTTTATGTCCGGCAGTGTTGGAGCTGCGGCTACATCGGGTTTCTTTCTCAAAAACTCCTTAGAGTATTTATCCAAAGTCTCCTCTCCCCTTAACTCCATATCAGCGTCTAAAAAGAGCAGGTGTGGCGATTTAGTTTTCTTGACCCCAAAATTTCGCTGTCTGGCAATAGTATATTTTGGGATCTTAAAATATTTTAAATTGGCAATTTTTGCCTGTCTTTTTTTGATTTCACTGATAGTTTTGTCTTTTGACATTGCATCAACTACCACGATTTCTTTTGGCCATATAGTCTGCCGGATAATTGAATCCAGCAGCCTGCCGATAAAATGCTCTTCGTTTAAGGTCGGAATAATAATGGCTAAATCTAATTTGGTGTTGGTGTAAGACATTTTTGGGCTCTTTGGGACCAAACTGTTTTTTCAACCTCATTTAAAGCAGAATTTGAGGCTTCTTGGGCTAAAAAGTTGCAGGCCGACAGTTTCGATGTCATTACTTGTTGGGCTTGGGAGTATTGTTTGAATAAATTAAGCTGCACAATCATTTGTTGTTCCCACTCAGATACCCTGTTAATAGCAGTCCGCAAAGACCTTTTGGCCCGGGGATCTGAAACCTGATAATAAATATCCTGCAAAGCAGCCATTTGCGAAGCGGCCGCCCCGCTTACTTGTGAAACGGTAATTTCATCTTTTAGATTAACCAGTCCCTTAAGCTCGCTTAAAGTAGCCCAGTACCTTTCCAAAGTCGGTTCAATTAGATCCTGGCGGGAAGTTTTAACTAAACTTTTGACTTCCCTGATCCTACGGGTGGTAAATTCTAAGTTTCTCAAAGCTCTGATATGAGTAGCGCCGGCAAATTTCAGTTCTAAAATTTCCCGGACTGATTTTAAGAAATATAAGGGAGAAGCAGGATGAATGCGGGCCTCTCCCAGATTATCATCATGGGCATAGGCAGAAAAAGTAAAAAGTGAAAAGTGAAAAGTGAAAAGTAATATAAATACAATAATTTTGAATTTTGAATTTTGAATTTTGAATTTCTCCATTACCCTATTCTACCCTTTTAGCTCGCTTTGGGCAACAATCTTGGCATATGCTAAAATCATTTAGTGAAAGTTATTCTGCAGCCGCACCTAAAACTTCGTCTTGAACAACGAAAGATACCCCAAAATTATCCTTATCAAGTTATAGTCAAACCCGAATCTAAGTATTTCGATAATGTAACTGGTCACTTGATCGCGGTCAAAAGGCTAAAATACAATGAAAAGTTGCGACCAATGGCTGTTGCCTATGATATAATTGATGATACAATTCAAGTAATTACAATCCATCCTGTTAGTGATCAAGAAATTAATAATAAATTGTTAAGAGAAAGATGGGTAAAAGATGAAAAAAATTAGACAAAAAGTATATTACGATAAAAAAACCGATGTTTTATGGCTAAATATCAAAAGCGGAGTTGAGGAGGAATACCGTGAAATAACTCCGGGAGTAGGTGTGGAAATTGGCAAAAATGGAGAGTTGTTGGGAATTGAAATCCTAAATGCATCCAAAGTTTTAGGTCCTAAATTAGGTTTTAAGACTCGAATGCAAAATATTTCCTACGCCCACAAAATCAAACCTTAAACCTTCTTTTTACCGACAATACTCTCAAATTCTTCTGATTCCAGGGTTTCTTTTTCCAAAAGGGTTTTGGCTACTTTATCCAGTTTAATTTTATTCTTCTTTAAAAGATCCTGGGCGCTTTTATAGCAACTATCTATAATCCTTTTAATTTCTGCGTCTACTGCATCATGCATTTTTGGTGATAGTTCCGATCCTTCATCCCCTACCCGCCAGATACCAAACATCGGCCGGGAAGCGACACTAATTGGCCCTAAGCCCGACATGCCGTATTGGGTAACCATGGCCCGGGCAATATTAGCGGCCACTTCAATATCTGAGGCTGCTCCGGTAGAAATATCTTTAAAAACCAAATCTTCTGCCGCTTGTCCGCCTAAAGCTGCTGTGATTTGTTCTACTAAACGGGATTTGCTTTCATTTGACCTATCCTCAGTCGGCGGAAACATGGTATGTCCTCCGCTCATGCCTCTGGCCACAATAGAAATCCGGTGTACCGGATCAACATTAGGCAAACTATGTCCCACTATGGCATGCCCTGCTTCATGATAGGCTGCCAGTTTCCGGTCCTGTTCAGACTGCATCCTTTTTCGCTGCGGCCCTAATTTTTCTTTGGTAGCTGCTTCCTCCAAGTCTTTGTTATCAATGGCAGTTTTTCCCTCTCTTGCTGCCAAGATTGCTGCCTCATTTAACATATTGGCTAAATCTGCCCCTGAAAACCCGACAGTGCGCCTTGCCAGTTTTTCCGTAGCAACTTCTTTGGTAAAAGGCTTACCCTTCATATGAAGCTCAATAATGGCTTTCCGTTCCACCAGATCCGGCAAACTTAACACAACCCTTCTGTCAAAACGGCCCGGCCTCACTAAAGCTGCATCCAAAAGATCCGGGCGGTTTGTGGCAGCAATAATAATTACCCGGTCATTAGGAGTAAACCCATCCATTTCTACTAAAATCTGGTTTAAAGTCTGTTCTCTTTCATCGTGCCCGCCGGAAATCCCCATCCCCCGCTGCCTGCCGATTGATTCAATCTCGTCGACAAAAATAATAGCAGGGGCTGCTTTTTTGGCTTGAGCAAACATATCCCTGACCCTGGCTGCGCCAACTCCCACCAGCATTTCCATAAATTCGGATCCGGCTATGGAAAAAAACGGCACTCCGGCTTCCCCGGCTATCGCCCGCGCCAGCAGGGTTTTGCCGCACCCGGGGGGACCCACCAAAAGCACACCCTTGGGGATTTTGGCGCCGATATCCTGATATTTTTTCGGGCTTTTTAAAAAATCCACTACCTCGGACAGCTCTTTCTTGGCCTCTTCTGCACCGGCCACATCAGTAAATTTAATTTGCGGCTGGTCTTTAGTAAACAACCTGGCCCGGGATTGGGCAAAAGAGAAAATCCCCTGTGCGCCTTCCCTGGCATTTTTGAAAAGGAAAAACATTAAACCAACCAGCAGCAATATTGGTAAAACTGCTGATAAAATCCCAATCCATGCTTGCTGAAAAGATAAGTCTTTCACTTCAATAGTGACTGATTTAGGATCAACTCCAGAGGATTGCAAGATTTTATAAATAGATTCACCGGCTTCTTTGCGGGAGGCAAGCTTTTGGTTGGAATTTTTTAAGACAGCTGTAACTTTATCTCCTTCTAAAGTAATTTTTTCAACTTTTCCTTCTTTGGTATCCGTAATAACTTGAGAAATTGGTACTTCATTACCGGAAGAAGCAGACGGACCACCGGAAACTTGATAAAAAAAGATTAGGGCAGCTGCAGCAATTAACACATAAATCAGTAAGCCTTTGGCTATGCCCCATACTCTTTTGTTTAAATTAATTTTCTTTTTACCATTAGCCATTATGGGCGGATTTTAGCACACTAGGCGTGAAATTGCTAGGTCACCTGATTTTTGTGCCTGGAGGGACTTCTTTTTGGGGAATTAATAACACCGGCTCATCTCCTGCCATTAAAACCATACCCTGAGATTCCAACCCCATCATTTTCCGGGGCTCTAAATTAGCCACAACCACAACCTGCTTCCCAACTAAATCTTCCGGTTTATACCATTGTTTGACCCCAGCCAAAATTTGCCTGGGATTTTCTTCCCCTAAATCTACCTTACACTTAATCAATTTCTCGCTTCCCTCTACTGCTTCTGTTTCTAAAACAGTGCCTATTTTTAATTCTAATTTTGAAAAATCATCAAAGGAAATCATGGATTTATTCTACCAGATTCAGGTAGATTATTTTTGTCTTTGTCCCACATTTGCGGATTATTTGTAATGTATTGGGAAATCCTTTCCATCTCCTTATTATTCCTGATTATGTGTTCATAATAATTCCTCTGCCAAATCCGTTGGTTAAATGGTACCCAATTTAAATTTTTTACATTATCAATATAATTGTTGGTGGTCATGGTTTTGAACCATTGGATAATTGTCCCCACCGTAGTAGGGGCGGACCCGTGTGTCCGCCCGTCATGCCCGTGTGTCCGCCCGTTAATAAAAATAATTCCATGAATATGGTTTGGCATTATTTGGAACGTCCCTAATTCAATATGGGTAAATTTATTGGGAATTTTTAACCACCAATCATTTATCATTTCTCCTACATTATTCAATTTCATATATGGATTCGGGTCGACACATGAATTTGGATTCGGGTCGACACATGAATTTGGATTCGGGTCGACACATGGGTCGACCCCTACAATAATATCACCAAATAATAATTCCCTGTTTTGCGTACAAATGGTTATAAACCATGCCCCATTAGACGAATAATCGTAACCCTTCAGACGAATGGATTTGCGATTAGGCAGAATCATTATTACCCGTTAAAATAATCTAACTTCATGGCTCTTTTGACTTCTATCAATGTTTTTTGAGCTTCTTGTCTGGCTTTCTCCGTTCCTTCTTTTAAAATTCCTTCGACCAACCCGGGATCCTGCTCATATTGAGCCCGTTTTTCCCTGATTGGATCCAAAAAATTATTTAAAACTCTTATAAGGTACTTTTTGACCTCAATATCCCCTACTTGGCCTTTCTGGTAAAGTAGTTTATAGTTTGTGGTTTGTGGTTTATCGTTTTCAGAACCAAAAGCATCAAGATAAATAAACACCGGATTACCTTCCACATGCCCCGGGTCAGTAACCCTGATTCTGGTGGGATCTGTATACATACTCATCACCTTTTTCTCAACTTCCTCTGTTGAATCAGTTAAAAATATCGCATTATTTAATGACTTGCTCATCTTAGCTTTCCCGTCAAGGCCGGGTAGAGTAGGAACTTCACCTATCAATGGTTCCGGTATAGGAAAAACTTCCCCATAAGTACTATTAAATTTAATGGCAATATCCCTGGCATATTCAACATGAGGCTTTTGGTCTTTGCCCACCGGCACCAAATTAGCTTTAGGCAGTAATATATCAGCCGCCTGCAGAATTGGGTAATAAAACAAACCCACCGTATCCTCAGACCCCTGGTCTAATTTTTCTTTTAAAGCAGGCTGCCTGGCTACTACTGCCCGCGGAGTCAAAATACTTAAAAAATAAGCCAGCTCTAAAACTTCCGGAATTTTTGATTGGATGAAAAAGGTCACTTTTTTCGGATCAAGACCAATAGATAAATACCCTAACATCAGACCTCTGATATTTTTTTCTAAGGCATCAGTTTTATCAAAATGAGTGGTTAAAACGTGCAAATCCACAATAAC
>JACPEX010000036.1 GCA_016183265.1 Candidatus Daviesbacteria bacterium
ATTAAAGGTGATTTACATCTTCATTCAAGCTATAAAATAGAAAATCCCTCGCATGGCCCAGGGGCAGATCCGATAGAGGTTATGATTAAAAAAGCAGTAGAATTGGGTTATGAATATGTAGGAATTTCAGATCATCCTCCTGGTTTTACTTCTGCCGGCAAAGACAAAATAAATGCCTGGGTAAAAAAGAGGACAAATTTTATTCAAAAAATCCGCCAGCTGGCGGAGAAGACAAAAAGTATTCGAGTATTTAATGCCCTCGAAATAGATATTCTTGGGGATGGGTCTTTATCGGTGCCTGATGAGGCTTTAACTTTGCTTGATTATTGTATTGCCGGAATCCATTCCGGTCACCGAAAGGATATTACTAAGAGATTATTATCCGCTTTGCAAAATCCTAATGTAGATATAATCTCCCACCCGACCAACAGGCTGCTTAATGAACGGGAGTCATCAGAAGCTGACTGGGAAACAATTTTTAAATTTGCTGCCAAGAATAATAAATTACTGGAAATTAATGCCTATCCAAACAGGTTGGATTTACGGGATGACCTGGTAAGGCTAGCTTTAAGTTTTGGGGTTAAGTTTGTTATCAATACAGATGCACACCAAGTTGGACAGATGGATAATATGAGGTTTGGGGTGGCAGTAGCCAGGAGGGGCTGGGCTACAAAGGAAAATGTAGTTAATTCTTGGGACTGGAAAAAATTTGCCAAATGGTTTAATATATAAACAATGATTACTTATATTGTAATTGGGGCAGTAGTTTTAGCTGTTTTTTGGCTTCTTGTTACTTATAACTCTTTAGTTACCCTTAGAAACCGTGTCCGCGAAGCTTGGTCTCAAATTGATGTCCAATTAAAACGCCGCTCCTCCTTAATCCCCAATTTAGTTGAAACTGTTAAGGGTTATGCCAAACACGAAAAAGGTGTATTAGAAGAAGTAACCAAAGCCAGGACTGCCTTGATGGGTGCTAAAAACCCCCATGAGGCTGCTGCTGCGGATAATATGTTAACCGGGGCTTTGAAGTCTTTATTTGCAGTAGCTGAAAATTATCCCCAACTCCGGGCTTCTGAAAATTTTAAACAATTGCAAGATGAAATTTCTGATACAGAAACTAAAGTGGCAGCCTCCAGGCAATTTTACAATACCAATGTTTTAGATTTAAATAATTCTTTGGAAACTATCCCTTCTGCCTGGGTTGGTCAAATGTTTAACTTCAAAAAAGAAGAATTCTTCAAAGCAACAGAAGAAGAAAAAGCTGATATTAAGTTGCAATTCTAATGGCCACTGTTAATACTGCTTGGGATCATGTTTCCGGAAATATTTTCAAAACATGGCTAATCATGTTTTTCTTTTCTATTTTTACGGTGGGAGTAATTTATGTAATTGCCCGTGGTTTTGGTTATGGTGAAGTAGGTGGTTTGGGAATTACAGGTTTTGCTTTAATAATGGCAGGACTCATGAATTTTGTTTCTTATTACTGGTCAGATAAAATAGTATTAGGGATTTCAGGGGCAAAATTAATTCAAAAGAAAGACAATCCGGAGATTTATAGAATTGTTGAAAACCTTTGTATAGCGGCAGGACTGCCTACCCCTAAAGTTTATATTATTAATGATACGGCAACTAATGCTTTTGCAACAGGCCGCGATCCAAAGCATGCAGCCATTGCTTTTACTTCCGGAATTTTGCAAAAACTTAATAAACAGGAATTGGAAGGGGTTACAGCCCACGAGCTATCCCATGTAGGAAACAGGGATACTTTGGTAATGGCAGTTGTGTCGGTTTTAGTAGGGACAATTGCCCTGCTTTCAGATTTTTTTATGAGGTCTATGTTATTTGGAGGGCGTGATAGGGAGAACAAGGGAAACACTATATTTTTAGTAATTGCCATTGTGGCAGCCATCCTTGCCCCAATTGTGGCAATGTTAATTCAGCTGGCAGTATCAAGAAGAAGGGAATTATTGGCAGATGCTTCAGGGGTGTTATTGACCAGGTATCCGCAGGGCTTAGCATCAGCATTGCAAAAAATATCAAGTGATAGGGAACCTTTGGAAGTGGCAAACCGCGGCACAGCCCACCTTTATATTGTTAATCCTTTAAAAGGCCAAGAAGCCAAGGCTTGGTTAGCCAGCCTATTTAATACCCATCCCCCTATTGAAGCCCGCATTAAGGCTCTCCGCGAAATGGAAGGAAAAGTCTAACTCTCCTCTAACAGCGGTGATTTATCCTATAAGTTGAAAATTTAGCTTCAATTTAGTATAATTTATCATTGGAGCTAAGAATGAAAGAAAGATTTCTGACAAGAGGATGTGTTGCTTCGGACATTTATGAGGTAATTTCTAAGAGATTAAATCTGCCTGGTAGTAGACAGCAATTTTTAAGCTCTGATTTGATTCAAGCTCCACAGGGCCTTTTCTTTTCTCAAGGTAATAGTATTCGTGGGATAATTAAAACCAGTGAACAATATGCGATTGCAGAGGCAGAAAGAGAGGGCAAGAAACCTTTTGTTATTACTATGCGTATTAATGAGGAAAACTTTGGTTGTATAGCAGGTAGAGTTTGGATCCCTAGACAAGTCTGTGGTTCTTTACTATTAGTTAACTCAAGGATTGAGTTTGAGTATGATTCCGTACAGAAGTTTGAGGGGTTAAAAGGGTCTACTGTTATTATAGCTTTGGATAGAATGTCGGATGATGAACTTGTAGAGGTTAGTGCTAGAGTTGGTCTATTGTTGCCTGAAGGAAATAAATTCCAATATAATTCTTATAAGGAATATCGCAAAAAACCAGAATTTAGCAATCCAGGCTCTATGGATGAATTTAATGAATGGTTGAAGGGATTTAAGTAATGTTACTCGATGAAGTTGAAATTACACTAAAAGGGGGTCATGGCGGTCCTGGCAGGGTTTCTTTCAACCCGGGCCAGCACAGCGGCCCAAACGGGGGAAACGG
>JACPEX010000039.1 GCA_016183265.1 Candidatus Daviesbacteria bacterium
AGACTTGCTATAATAAGTGCAAAGTAATCTGTCATGGAAAATATTAGTAAGCTATTTTCATTATTAGGGCTGGTTTTTTTGGTTTTGGGTTTGATTTTTAATATCATGCCAAAACTGCCTAAGATCCCGGGCGATCTTTATATAGACAAGTTTGGATTTAAAATTTATATTCCTTTTGCTTCAGCAATAGTAATTTCAGTTATCCTCACTCTTCTGTTTAATTTTTTCAGGAAATAAGCAAAGCTTGCGAGCTAATCGCTCTTAAGGTAAAATAGCCCTTATGCCACAGTAGCCAAGTTGGTCACGGCGGACGCCTGAAGAGCGTTTTATCCGGGTTCGATTCCAGGCTGTGGCACATAAAGGATTTTGAATTAGTGCGGGAGTAACTCAGTGGTAGAGTGCCTCGTTGCCAACGAGGATGTCGCGGGTTCGAATCCCGTTTCCCGCTCACGAGGAATTTAGATTGTCAGGACAAGCTAAACGGAAATACTTAATATGGGTGGGAATAGGTTTGTTTTTGTGCGGATCACTGCTGATTGCGGCCTATTTTATTGGATTGTCCCGAATATATTGGTACAACGGGCTAATCATGCAGTCTTAAATATCACTTTTTAAAAATATCATTATTAAGGGATTTTGCAAGGTCTAAAAAAAACTTATCCATCTCTTTTTTATTGAAAGGCGCTATTACCATTTCGCTTTCATCGGTTTCTGTGGCTTTAATTAACTGACTGGCTAATGTGATTCTGTCAATATCCCAATCAAATTTGGCTTTGGCATCCAGGATGAGTTTATCTAAAGAGTAGTTGTATTTTTTCATAATAAAATAAAGATCAAGGTAATCTCTGCTTCTTGGCTTCATAAAGATGGTATGAACTTTATTCGCTGCAATATCATAAACGCTATCAACTTCCAGATTTTTGTATTTAGTTCCTTTTTGAATACGGGGAAAAGGATAGTAATTAAAATCAACTTTTAACTCTTGGTTATCTTTAAATACTAAAGTGTAACTAAATAATCCTAAAAACTGGCTTCTTTTAATTTCTTTTACTTCAGGTTTTGAGGATATTTTTTGGAGAAATACTTCAACTAGCTGTTGATCGACTTCTGTCTCTTGGGTAAATAGATCAATATCGTAGGAAAGTCGATGTTTAAGGTAGAACTCAGAAAGAGCAGTACCACCTGTAAGATAAAACCTTTTGGTTATTTGTGGCTCTTTTTGGACAAGTTCCAAAAAGTCAAATTGTTTGGGAGTAAGTATAGTTTTCCCCATAATAGATATTCTAAAGCCCGCCTTTTGTATGGATCTAAATTATTTTTGATTTTAGGCCAAGCTTTTTTAACCTCCTCTCTGTCTAGTCTTTCCCCGTCCAAACCATAATTAATCATTTGCTCAAGCCTCCAGAGGTTATATTTTTCCGGATTTTTCTTTAGTTTGTTAGTGTCGGAGCTCCAATTAATCATACAAATATTATAACTCTTTTACGCCTGGATATCTAGATAAAGATTAATCTTGCTACGTCTCCCGCTCTAAAAAATCCGGCCCAATGGACCGGATTTTAGATAATTACATAGATCCCTCGCTCGCCTCGCTTCGCAGTCGAAGCGGGCTAATCGCTCAGGATGATCCCGATTTAATCGGGATCACTTTTTTCCACCAACCATGCCATAAGCCATATATACCCCACCCAAACCTACTATCACGTAAACAGCCTTTGTAAGAATTGAGCCGGCCCCTAAAATTGATTCCACCAGATTCAAATTCAAAAGTCCTACCAATCCCCAATTAATGGCGCCAATTACCACCACCCAACCTACCAATTGTTTTGCATTCATTTTATAAATCACCCCCTTTTTTTAAAAGACTCTACTTCCATTGTTGGCATAAAATTTGCCACTAGTCAAGATGGTATAATGTTAGCGAAGGGGGTGATAAATTTGGACAAACCAATAGGTAAAGTTGTGCATTTCTATGACAAATTAGGGGTGGCGATTGTGGATCTTAATTCGGGCGGTTTGGAAGTAGGTGATGAAGTGAAGTTTAAAAGGGGTGATGAAGAGTTTAGTCAAAAAATAGAGAGTTTGCAGGTTGACCATGAAAGTGTGGAATCGGTTAAAAAAGGAGACTCATTTGGGATTAAAGTTGATAAACCTACCAAGGTAGGAACAGAAGTGTATTTAGTATAATATTGCCGGGTCGTCTAACGGTAGGACCTCTGCCTTTGGAGCAGATGATTTCTAGGTTCGAATCCTAGCCCGGCAACTTTGAACTGAAACCGTCCGTAAGGACGGCTTTTAAGTTCAAATTGGGACGATGGGATTTGAATCCGTTTACGAGGTTCGTTATTGGAGCGATTAGCGAGAATACGTTTCTATCCTAGCCCGGCAGCCAGGCACAAAATTGCATGAGAATCCCGATGTTGGAAGCTATTTAACCCCAGGGGTTGGTTTGCTCATACTCGGGGCTGAGTCCACATTCAATATACAAGTTTTTGTGAAGAAAAAACAAGAGGTAGCTTTGTAAATTAATCTTTTTAAGTTTTCCTAGAATTATTTTCTATATGCCAACTTATAAATAGCATACAAAGCTGGTAATCCAAGGATGATAGAAGCTAATACTCCAAAATCTCCGCCTATGGAACCGGATACCTCTGAACTATTTTTGAAAAGAACTTGTAGGAAATCGAGCGATTGCCCCAAAAATAGATGATATAAAAGATCGAGAGACCAAAAAATAATCAAATACCAAAATAGTATTTTCCAAACTTGACTTCGGAAAACTTCTTTTTTGAAAACATATGCATAAGCTCCGATAACAATAAGTACGGATTCTGCTACTCCTCTCCAATCCGCAAATGTTAATGAAGTTAAAAGGGGAACACTAACTATAAAACCGATTATTGTTAATATAAGTAAGACCCAAAAATAAATTTTCCACCACATACTTATAATAGTCGCAAATAGAAATTAAAAAGTCAAGCGCTTTTTTGGACTCATACGGAGGGAGATTTACATAGCTAAATTTAGCGTTAAAAAGGATAATGAAGCAAAAGTATTATTCTTACCACATTATGGCGTAGCAATAACAGAAATAATTGAAAAAACTGGAGTGCTTAATATTACAAGTAAAAGCATTTATGCTGTAGTAAGTGTTATAAAGTTATCCCAGTCCCTCACAGTACGTACGATTTTTAAATTATAACTTCGCCCGAAGGGCGAGAAAATCGCGCGCGCAAAAAATAGCGGAGGCGCGGCTGGTGGGGGCGCCGCGCCAGAGCAAGCGAGGCCGGAGGCCGAGCTAACCAAATGAGGTTCGACATTTTCTGTAAACGGCCAACAGTTTTGGACTTTGAGGCCGGGATTTAGGGGTTAAGTAAGACAATAGATAAATTAAGAATGGTGGCAAAGGTGACCCAGAGAAGATAAGGGATTAAAAGATACGAGGCAGTTTTGGAGATTTTATAGAATTTAATGATGGTAATTAAAATCAGGGTCCAAAGGATTAATATATCTATTAGCCCCAGTAATGGAGAATGAAGTCCAAAAAACAGTACTGACCAGAGAAAATTAAATACCAGTTGGGCTATGAAGAAAGTTAGCGCTGTTTTAACTGCCTGCTTTTGCAAACCTTTTATCCAGACAAGATAGGCTGCCACTCCCATTAAAAAATAAAGTATTGTCCAGGCAGGCCCAAATACCCAGTTTGGGGGAGAAAAGGAAGGTTTGTTGAGTGTTTGATACCAGGTTGGTAGGCTGGAAATAGTAAAAGGTGTAGCGGCTATCCCTACCAGTTCACAGCCAATTGTTGAAATCAAGAATTTTGAAAGTTTCTTCACTGCTATTTAGTATATACATAAAATAACCGTATGTTCAAGAAGCGAAGCACAAAATTTGACAAATGAGGGATGGTTTTGGTATAGTATGGATGCTTGAAAACGTCCGTATGGTCGCTGTTGCCGTAAGGTAAATAGAGCCAGCCAGCCGCTTAACAATGCTGGGTTGCCAGGTCTAGACAGCCTGGTTTTTTTATGCCTCAGTTACAATACTTGCCTTCTCAAAGCGTTTTATAAACTGCTTAGTATATTTCAGGTTGAGCATAGAGAATTTGCTGCATGTATTTAAAACTGTAATCAAGCGGTTGGTAAGGTTTTGTCCACTCATAGGTTCTGAATGTATTAAGCAGAGCCAACCTAGTCCATATCCATTACTAAACCACCCCAGGTGAAGTTTTTAGCCCCTAAACCTTCTCCTGTTTGGGGATTAAAATATTCCCTAAAACCTGATTTGGAAATTAATTCTTCGGAAGATTCTCTGATCTCCTTAGCAATTTCTGTAAAGCCATAATTTAACAAACCTTTATAGATAAACCAGTTAGAGGCAATCCAGGTTGGTCCCCGCCAAAAGCCTTTGGGGTCAAAGCCAGGCTCATCAAGCGCGGTAGTGGGCACCGGGAATTTTGTCCAAAATTCATCCTTGTTTAGTAAATGCTCCGTTACTAATTTTTGCGCTTCTTCCCGGCTTAGTATTTCGGCAAATAAGGGAGTAAATATGGCCCAGGTTTTAACCTTTATTTTTTGGTAGTCTTCCCCATAAGTTGAATAAAAAATGCCATCCTGAAGCATAAATTCCTTCATAGCCAGGCCGATTTTGTCTGCTTCTTTAATAAAATAAATTGCATCTTCTCTCCGATCCAATTTTTCGGCAATTTTGGCAAGCAATTTTAAATTTGTCACCATGATGGCATTAAACGGCACATCCTTGACCCAGAAAAAATTCCTCATGCAAAAGGGGGCATCAAATTTGCATTCTATATTTTGTTCAATTAATTCAAACCTCCGTTTCCTGTTTTCTTCCCTGGTATGTTTGACAGGCAGTTTCAGCAGTTTATCAAAACGGGGTGAATTGTCTTCACCGGATTCATCAGGGTTCATAATGCCGATTAAGTGTTTTTCGTGAGGGTCTCTTTCGGTTAATAAATATTTATAAAAATGATAAAGCTTAGGATAAATTGTTTGTAAAAAATTTAAATCCTGTTCGTTTTGAAAGATTGCCCAGACGGCATAAGCAATCATCGGCGGCTGGGTCAAAGTACTGGTGCCGTATTTACCCCATTTAATATGAGGAAATGTGGTCTTGTTTGATTTTTCCCAATAAATCATGTGGGGAATCATGCCGTTTTGGAATTGTTTTGCCACCAGAGATAGGATTTCTTTTTTGGCATCCCAACTGTTGTAATGATCTAAAATAATGGCATGGAAACAAGAATCCCACAGCCATTGGTAAGGATAGGTTTGAGGAGAAGGCACAGTATATTGAAAACCGGCAGTTTCCCGGCGGTTTTTTATAAGTAGCTGTAAATAGATATCAGTCATGAAATTACTATAGCAAAAACTTAAGCCAAGTTAAAAACTTTAGCACATCCTCAGGGTCTTTTAAGTAATATTTTGCTTTTGATTTCTGTTTTATTCCAACAGTTATGGTAATTTCCTTGTTTAGTTTTTGAAACATATGTTCATCAGTTAGGTCATCACCGACCACAATGCCTACAGGGTCTTTTTTAGTTTGGCCGGCAATTTTACCAATCAGCATCTCGGCAAAATAGCCCTTATTCCAACTGACTCTTGGCAGTATTTCCAGGACTTTCTTGCCGGACGTTGTAGCAATTAATCCATTGTCCTGATGTTTTCTCAATATTTTTTCCAAGGATTTTTTAAGCTGTCGGACCTGATCTTTCTCCACTGCCCTAAAATGAAATGCCAGCATGATTTTTTTATCCTCCAAAAATGCTCCTTTAAATTGGTCGGCTAAATTTTGCAGCTCATCTTTGATTTTAAAGATAGCATTCAGTTGTTTTTTTTTGACCGGATAAAGAAATTTTTTATCCTGAATTTTTCCTTTGAAGCCATGCTTACTGGCATAAGTTATATTAGGAACTCCCACTTTGTTTTTTAAATCTCCAAGCCTCCTGCCGGAAATAATTGCCAAATAAATTTTTGGCTTTTGATAAAGATCCTGCAGTAATTTTTGGGTTTTTTTTGATATGTTTGCAAGGTGAGGCGATTTGGCAATGGGAGCCAGAGTTCCGTCAAAATCTAAAAACAGTACTTTCGGAAGACCATTTCTTAGCAGGGTAGTAATTTTTTCAATATCCTGCCATAGATATCTCATCCTAGGCCCGCCATTGTTTTTAGAAGTTGGGCAGACCAGCGGTAGACATTATTGTTTTTAATTATTTCCCTCATATCGCGTATCCTTTTTGTTTGCTCTTTTGGCGTCATCTCCAAGGCTTCCCTGATGGCATTTGCTGTTTGCTCGGCATTGTAGGGGTTGACAATAATAGCATCCTTAAGCTCTCTGGAGGCTCCCGTATATTGACTAAGGATTAGTACCCCTTTTTCATCATCCCTGGCAGCCACATATTCTTTTGCCACTAAATTCATCCCATCATGTAAGGAAGTGACTAGGCAAAGATCGGCCAGCTTGTAGATAGTTTGCACTTCTTCGTGGCTATGGTGCCTTTCCAAAAGCACAATTGGCTTCCATCCGTTTTCTTTAAATGATGAATTAACCCGTTCCGCTTCTTTTCTAACTTCTTCAGCAAACTCTTTATACTTTTTAACTTTGGTTCTGCTTGGCGCGGCAACCTGGATAAAGGTAAATTTGCCTTTGTATAAAGGGTACTTATCTAAAAATATCTCAATCGCCTTAAACCGCTCTAGAATTCCTTTGGTATAATCCAGCCTATCCACCCCAACCCCAATAAATTGCGACCTTATTTTGAGGTTATTTAAAAGCTTCTTGCCTTCAGCTGAATAATCATAATTTTTTAAGCCATGGTAACCATTTGGAAAAGCAATGCTGATTGGAAATGATTTAATATAGGATGTATGGTTGCCTTTGGAAATAGTTGATTGCTCAAGGTCAATTAGGGATTCGATTTCCCTACCTACTGTTTCAATAAAGTTATTACAATGGAGTTGTGTATGAAAGCCTAATAGGTCCGCGCCCAACATACCATCCAAAATTTCTTTTTTCCAAGGGCAAATACTAAAAGATTCAGCATTGGGCCAGGGGATGTGCCAAAAGAGCCCAATGACAGCGCTGGGCTTTTGGGCTTTTATCATCCTGGGAAGCAAGGCAAGGTGGAAATCCTGTATTAAAACAATCGGCCTTTCCTGATTTTTTATTTCCGAAATAACCGCGTCAGCAAATTTTTGGTTTGCTATTTGGTATTGGTCCCAGTCTTCCTTGCGGAAAATCGGCCTGTTATGGGCAATATGGCAAAGCGGCCACAGGCCTTCATTGGAAAACCCATCATAATAGCCTTTTTCTTCTTCTTCGGTCAGCCAAACGCGTTTAAGGGTATACTTTGGTTCATCCGGAGGGACTTTGACTTGGTTTTTCCTGTTTACCATTAACTTATCCCCATTACCGCTTCCGTAGGCAATCCAAGTCCCTTCGCAAGCCTGCATGACTGGTTCTATGGCTGTAACCATGCCGCTGGCTGGAGTATAAAAGCTTATTTTGCCGCCATTTTTAATATGTATATACGGTTCTCGGTTTGAGACCATATAAACTGTCCTGCCTTTTAATATATCTTTAATAAACTCTTTTAACCTTAGGCTCGTCCAGGGGGAATCAAGTTTTTCTAAGCGTAGCTTAGCTTCTTCGCTGGCTGAGGAGCGGGCTTCCTGCAAACTTCTCCTGATATTGGTAATCTCATTTACGAGTGGCCTGAAAAACAATGAATTAGTTGGCTTTTTAGAGTTTGATTCTTCTCCCCCGGACCTTGCGAATTTTAATGATTCAACCAGATTTTTAATTGGTGCATAGATAAGCCATCTTATCAAAACCAGCGTGGCAAGTGAAAGCAGCGAAGCCTGGACAAATAACCTGACTAAATTATTCTTCCAGATCTCTGCTATCCTGGTATCAATGTATCCGGCATTTTGGGCAATCATCAAAGCCCCAACCACGCTGTCTTTATCATGGAGCGGGGCGGCCAAAAGGTAGATTTTCTTGTTATTTAGATTTATAAAATCTCCGGTTGCCTGGTCTTGATCCATTGCATCTGCGGCTATCTGTTTGGCTTTTGGTATTTCCGAAGTCAGGCTTGATGAGGTTGCCACAGGAATAGCTTTGTTGTCATAAATATTTAAACCCACCAGCCTTTCCTTATCTTCAAATTTGGAAACCAGGTATTGTAATTGATATTGGGATTTGTTAATAAATTGGGGTTCAACTGTTTCTTTTAAACTGTCTGCCAGTAACTTGGAACGGTACTGCAGGTCACTTTCCAGTCTCTGCTCCTCATTTAAGGCCTGACTGGCGGTAAAAGCCACCACAATTAAAGTAATGATGACTACAATCAAAAAAACAGCAATCAATAATTGCTTCATTGCTGTATTATACTAAAAAATCAAATAGCGCGCATGCTACCCATATGTTACTACAAAATTTGTCAGCCCTATAGTTTGCTAAAGATGTAAGAATGTGGTAAGATTATTGTATGTTACAAACTAAAGAAAGAGGGGCTGTAGCTGAGGCTTTTGTTTATCATGCAGAAAACATTAACCCGCAGAAGCCTCAAGCGGAAAAATCATTATTTTTGCCTATTCATTTAATTGGAGCAGATAATGTTTTGCCGGAAGATATAGAAGCTGCTGTTGCAGGTATTGAAAAAGCAATGCTTGCGGTTACCGGACGAAGTTGGAAAGTAACTTACGGAGTAAATGATCTTCTGCCATCTTTCCGCGGCAGAAGAGAAAACGCAGCGTTATATGTAAAAAATCCTGTTAATATGAATAGTGGGGATATAAACGCATTTAACCTTTTATATTCACTTGAATTTGGGTGTGATTCTGGGGACCAAAGAGTGATTGCATTAGTTAACAACCGTCTTTATGATCCCCTAACAGGAAGGCGTGGTTATTTTGGGGAGACCTACAAGAACGGTCATTCAGCAATAGTAAATATAGGTATTTTAAGGGGAAATGTAAATCCCGGAATACTCCCCGAAACGATTGGACGGGAGGTTACCCATGAATTAGGACATGGATTAGGATTGGAGCACTGCGAAAACATCTGTTCCATGAGATTTAGCCGTACAGTTTATGATGTATTTGAAAATACTGTGCTTCAGGAAGGACACGGCCCTTTTTGTCCTGATTGTTTATCTAAACTGCTTCCTAAAGGAATTAATAATAATTCCATTTCCGAACCCGTCATTAAAGCCCAATTATTGCCTGCAGCAGTCTGAGCAAGCGGCAACCAAAGAAAAGGAGGGTTGCGCTCTTGCATATTTATTAGCTAAAGCGCTTAATCAAATAATTTCATTTTTCCAAACGCGCAGCATCTTCGCGGCTTAAAATTTTAAACATCTTCACCCCGCCTGACATGGCCTGGGCGGCTTTTTTACCGTTTTTCATAGTGACTACGGTCACTTCACTATCAGGTACTTCAACCGGCGTTCTGGTTTTAACATTGTAAAACTTCATATATCCTCCTTTCTGTTGTTTAAATCGTACTCCAAAGGATTCAAGAACAGGTAATTATTTTGTAAATCCTGAGTAAGAAATTTTTTCAAATATTCTTACGCTTCTATTACAATTTTAGGTATTATCCTTTGAGATCTTCTGTTAGACTTGTTGAATGGTTGCTGTCCCGCAGAAAGAAATCCTGATTGGAATTATTGGATCAGATGAAGATTCGAATGGATTTATACAGACGATTATTGAAAACAGAGGGCTTAAAACTGCCACAGTATCCTTTCGCAATATAGAAGAAGGATTTGACCGGTATAAAGCATTTATTAGCCAATACCGTCCCCATATGTTGGTTATTGACATACCCTATCTTGAGGATTGGGAAATTGTTAAACGTATGACGGAATCATCAAATGCACCAATTTTACTGATAACTTGTGATCCTAACTGGCAAAAAAAGTTTGTTAGTGATTTTAACAGAGTAAAGCTTTTAACTAAGCCCTTTGATATTGATCATTTTGAACATCTCATAAATGACAGCCTGTCAGGCTAAAATTATCTCCCGCCTTTCTTCCTGCCCCTTTTGCCAATCCTGCCAATACTTATCCTATGTGATGTAGCTTCCCATTCTTTTCCGGCCTTGCGGATAGAATTTGAGACTCCCTTTTTAAAATCTAAGGCAGCTTGGAAAATCTTACCCCTCATTTTTTTATCTGATAAGGCTTTGGTGCTTAAAGCTCCAATCCCCGCTCCGATTGCCAGTCCTGCCAACCCTGTTAAATAAGGGTTTGGTTGCCTTTTTTGCATATCATCCATATTATCACCTCCATTCTTTCCGATTATCGGTCGATAGGATGATAAAGTAATTAAAAGTCGGTATTAGTTTTGTAAGATGTGTAAAACTTTCATTCTTCTTACCAAAATTTTAAGGCTCTTTTAATAAATTTTATTAAACTTGAAATATGAATTGGACTTTGGAAAATGTCATGTTTGAATTCAGCGGTCGGTTGATTGGCAGCCAGAGGATGAAAAAGACAATCTGCAAAACAGTATTATCTTTGTCTCCAAAGATTATCGAATATGTGGCCAATAATATTTGGTTTATTTCCACTCCGATTGATGCCTGGGCTTTTACTTTCAGGGGTACTGATATCAAGGGGCAGTATTTAGTTTTTTTATCCCAGGGATTATTTAAACAACCGGGGCACAAAATTCGCCAAACTATTTTGCATGAAATAGGCCATGTTCTATTAAAGCACAAAAATTCCATGGGCTTTAGGCAAACTCACCAAAAAATAGATAAACAGGAGCAAGCCGCCTCCCGCTTTGCCAGCAGATACTGATTCTAGCTGAGAAGTCTGAGTTTAAGGGTTTGGACTTTGGATAAAAGCGGGATGGCAAAGAGCCAGCCGAATAAAAAGCCGCCGATATGGGGTAAAAAAGCAATCCCTCCGTCTACAGAATTAATTGAGGCAACCCCGGAAAAAAACTGTGTAATAAACCAATAAAAAAGTAAAAAGTAAGCCGGAATATCAACAATAGTCACAAAGACAAAAATAATAAGCAGGGTTTTAATCTTATGTTTGGGAAAAAGGGCAAAATAAGCTCCTAGTACTCCGGCCACCGCCCCCGAGGCTCCCAGCATTGGGATAGAAGATTCAGGTGTAATCAAATATTGGGTTAAAGCTGCAACTATCCCTGAAAGCAAATAAAAAATAGGAAAAAGCAGAAAACCCAAACCAACTTCTACATTATTTCCAAATACCCACAAAAACAGCATATTGGAAATAATATGCAAAAACCCGGCATGCAAAAACTGGCTGGAGATAAAAGGCAGCAATGTCAAAACATCAGCCAGATTAACCTGGGCAGGGATCAGGGAGTACTGCAAAATAAAAAATTCAGGTGAAGACGCAGCCAGTTCCAGATAAAAGATATAAGTATTAATTAAAATTATTATTACTACCCAAAAGGGAAACCTGGATAAGGAATAAGCATCTTTTAAAGGGATCATTTTTTTTAATATATAGAATGGACTTAATGGAAGAATAAGAAGCAAGTAATAGATTTGTGATAATATACTGACCAAAAATCTACCCGGATATAGCCTCAATTACAGCCGGGATTCAAGCCCAACTGGAATTTAGAAGTGGAAGCTGCTAAATCAGTGGTTCCCCAACCCAAGTAGTGTCATCTGAAATAAGCTTTACAGCTTTACACCCTCCGGGTGGTTTACGTTGACACCCTTTCTTCGGCAGTGTTAAGATAAATTAATGGCAACAATCAGGAAAATAACATTTCAGGATGGTGAGATATACCATGTATTTAACAGAGGCTTGGATAGAAGAAGTACGTTTACCGATAAAAAAGAATTTGAGAGATTTCAGAAACTGATTAAATTTTACCGGCACATAGACATTCCAATCAGGTTTTCCCAGGTTAATCACCAACCACAGGAGATTAGAGAAAAAATCTTAACTGATTTATATAAAAGCGGACGAATGATTGATATATTAAGTTACTGTATCATGCCAAATCACATTCATTTTTTGCTTAAACAAACAGAGGAAAAAGGGATTTCTACTTTTATATCAAACATCACCAACGCTTATACGAAGTATTTCAATACAAAAAATAAAAGAATAGGTCCTTTGTTTGAAGGGGTTTTCAAAGCTGTCCATATTGAAAGCGAAGAGCAATTAATACATGTTTCAAGATATATCCATTTAAATCCGGTTGCCTCAGGTATAATTCCTGATGAAGAGCTTGAGGATTATAGATGGTCATCCTATCCGGAATTCCTGTCGCTATCTTCAGAGGAAATTTCCCAAAGAGAATTTATTTTGAATATGTTTAAATCACCAAATGCCTATCGGGAATTTGTAAATAATCAAATTGATTATGCCAAGAAATTGGATGCCATTAAGCACTTAATTTTAGAATAAAAGAACGGGTGTAAAGCTAAATCACCCTCCGGGTGTAAACCTCTGTTTTGTTTTGTGGACGGTCTTATCTTTGTGATTTGCCGGACTATAAATTGTGTACAATTTTAATTTTTCAGTAGATGAAGTGTTTATAATATTATGATTGGTTCCGGCCGGTATCACTATTGCTGACCCGTCACTAATTATAGTTTCTTCGCCGTTTAAGATAGCCTTCCCCTGTCCTTTTTCAATCCTGATAAATTGGTCTACATTGCCGTGGACTTCCATGCCGATATCTTCATTTGGCAAAAGACTCATGACAACGAGTTGACTGTGCGGCCCGGTAAACAAAACTTCCCGGAAATAATCATTCTGAAGCGATTTTTCTTCAATGTTAATAATATATCCTGCCATTTTCTCACCCCCTTTATTTTATCTTAGCATTATAATGTAAGAATAGAATAAGAAACTTCATTCAGCCGGAGAATATCATCGGACGTCTAGGGTTTTTTGATGATGTATACTGCCCCGTTTTTATCATCTGAAATGTATAAATTTCCTTCTTTGTCAAAAATCAGGTCAACCGGGCGGCCGCCGGTTGTTAACAAATCCTCTGCCCCGGTAATTTGGTTCCCGTTAACTTTTAATTTAACTATCTTGTATCCGGTTGGGACAGACCTGTTCCAGGAGCCGTGATAAGCAACCAACAAATCACCCTGGGGATCAAAAATTAAGCCCAAAGGGGCGCTATGGGCAGGAATTTCATAAATTGGCGGTTCGGTATTATCGCAGTTTGCATCAGGATTAAAATTGGTATCAGGTACTTTGTTTCCAAAACAGTCCGGCCAGCCATAATCTTTGCCATCCTTTAAAATATTAATCTCATCAGGAGGCAGGTCATCCCCCAAAAAATCCCGGCCCATGTCAGTTGCCCAGACTTCCCCGGTTTTTTCATTTAAAGTCACAAACACACTGTTTCTTAAACCTTTGGCAAAAACCCTGGGTTTACTGCCTTTTGCATCAGACACTAAAACAGCAGCATATCTTGGGTCAGATTCATTGCAAACATTACAAGTAGACCCTACGGAAATATAAAGATTGCCTGATTTATCAAAAACTAAGGACCTGGTAAAGTGGTTGCCCGCAGGCGGCAAATCAAATAAAACCTTATCCAACACAGCTTTCAAATTTTGCTCATCCCAGTCAAACCGGGTAACTTTTGTTTCTTCTGCCACAAAAAGCTTGCTATTGAAAAAAGCAATCCCATGCGGTTTATTTAAGCCGGTCAGTACTTCAATAACTTCCCCATTTTTTAAAGCCATAATTTTCCCGTCTGATGTAATTGAGGCAATTAAAGTGCCCCCGGAAGAAAATTCCAAA
>JACPEX010000016.1 GCA_016183265.1 Candidatus Daviesbacteria bacterium
CAGCCTACGCAACTCTTTACACCCAATAAATCCGGATAACGTTTGCACTCTACGCATTACCGAGGCTTCTGGCACGTAGTTAGCAAGTGCTTATTCGTAAGGTACCGTCATAATCTTCCCCTACAAAAGGAGTTTACAACCCGAGGGCCTTCATCCTCCACGCGGCGTCGCTCGATCAGACTTTCGTCCATTGTCGAAAATTCCCTGCTGCGCCACCCGTAGGTGTATCGCCCGTGTCGCAGTGCGATTGTGGCTGACCATCCTCTCAGACCAGCTACCCGTCGTTGCCTTGGTAGGCCATTACCCCACCAACAAGCTGATAGGACGCGGGCTGATCCGGAAACGACTTACGTCTTTAGACGATAGATGTTGGAAATTGGAAACTGGAATTTGAAGTTAGAAATTGGAAATTAGATTTTTGTCTAACTTCTATCTTCCAACCTCTTCATCTAGCTTCTAACCTCTAACATCTAACGTCCACATTGGAAATTACCCCCTCTTTCGAAGGGCTATGTCCAATTTCCGGGCACATTCCCGCGCATTACTCACCCGTCCACCGGTAAGATGTACCTTGCGGTACGTCTCCCCTTGATTTGCATACATTAGGCACGCCGCCAACGTTAATCCTGAGCCAGGATCAAACTCTCAAAAAAGAATTACGGAGCTATCAGTCTTCAGCTATCAGCTTTCAGACTTTTGTCTGACGACTGACGACTTAGTACTGACGACTCTCTAAAAACCCACCACTCTTTTAGCATTAAAAAACCCCGAACTTTCGGGGCTTATTTTATGCCGAAGAGTAGTATAAAAAAATCTTCGGTTGTTAATGTGCGTTTTTGAGTAGTATTCTTTTGGAACTTTCTCCTTCTTGGTCCGCGTAGCTTTATGCGTAGTGGACCATTTCGTATTTTACCCAACTCCTTTACTCTTGTCAACCTTTTAATTTTTTCAGGCTGGTTGTTTCAGGTTACCCTTACTACCAAACACATTTAAAAGCACTCAGGGAGCGTGCTTCACCTGAATAGTACATCCCTAATATTAATCTAAGATATATATTCAACATATACAAATGTCAAGAGGAATTTAAACTGCTTTTGGGAAAACCTCTTCTAAATTCAGATCTTTTAAGGTAGTCTCCGGGGTAGTTTCAGCCTTATTATCTAAAACTGTTAGCGTTTGCCCGCTCTTGGCTAGTTCAATTCTCTTTTTGATTGATCGCCTTACCACTATCTCGGCAGGAATTTCCGGTTTCGACATATTCTTTTCTCCATTAGTAACTTTTCTAACCTCGCCAATTGTGGCCTGCCTGCCGCCTTCTCCTTCTTTAACAGGAATATTTTCAGCAACAGATACTATTGAAGCTTCTTCCGCTTCCTCTAAACTCTGATAATCATTTGGATTAATTTCCAAAGCTTGAGCTGTTAAATCCAAAGTCCAGTCTTTCCCGTTTCCCACAAGCGGGCTTTTATCGTCCCAAAACCCCTCAGGCAGAGCCTGGGCAACAGTAATATCTTCTTCTTGCGCTTTCTTAACAGCTTTTCTGATCTTTTTTCTTCTTTCGTTGGAAACTTTTTCCGCTTCAACAATTTTTATCCTGGACTCAGAAAAATCTTCACCCTCTTCAACCTCTGCCTTATCTTTTTGATCCTGTTTGATAAGAACTTTTTCCTCCACTATTTCTTCCTGTTCCTGTAAAGCAGGCTGACTGGCAACTGCTTGAGTTGATTGAGTAAAACTTCTTGTCTCTGTTTTTGCCTGCGTGCCTATGGCTGGCGCTAAAGCCGGAGAAACAGCTACTGCAGGTATCGGATATTCCCAGATGTTTGGCGCTACAAAAGGTACGGCCATAGGTTCAACTTGGGGCATAATTACCTCCCGGGCAGGCATTAAAAGAACTTCTTTTGGTTCGGGAACCGACAACTTACTTTTTTCCCAGGCTGCAACTGCCACTGACTCTGCCTGCTGAATCACAGTAGGCTCACTTTGCGGCTTAAATAAAATCTCTCCCAACGGAGCAGCTGCTCCTCCTGTATTAATTGTGGTTATATCAGTTACATTCATAGGTCTAAATCCCTCCACAAATCCCCCTCCAACAGGTCCTTCATTTACAATATTGCCAAGAGGGGCTTTCATTGCCTCTCCAAAACTAGCCAAAGCAGGCCCTATATTACCAATTGCTTCAATACCCATAATTTCCTTTCTGTTGCCATTTTATATCGGGCGTAGTCGACATGCTTGATTTAATCCTTACAAAATCCTAACGCCCCCAGCCTCACTTTCTCCAATTCCCTTGGGTTACCGTAATGCTTATACCCAACAGTTTTACTATATGGTTGGTCTTTTCTAACCACTTTTTCTACTGGTGTTGGTACATACATCTTTATTTCTGGTGACATATATCTTCACCTCCATAGCCGATATAATATATTATGAGTTACTTGACTGCTTGATTTTTACCTGATATAATCCTGACGAATCCATGTATAATTTTCCTGAAAAAGCCTTAGGGCCTGATTTTGCTTCCGATAAAATGAAGCAATTCCGACAATTAATTGATGCCAATCTTTCTTTTGTGGTGATATCTTTACCAGGAGTTGGAGTATCCTGCTTTCTAAAATTTTTGGCTGTACAGGATTTTGCCACCTTTATCCATGTTGATTTATATTCTCTACCCTCTCTCTCTTTACACGAGTTCTACAAATTATTACTGACAGAACTAGGGGGTAAACCCTCCGGCAAAAGCGATGAAAGATTAATTGAAGAAATTAAAAAGAATTTAAGGGAACTTTCCCAAAAGCGGGGTAAAATTGTGATCATTTTCTCCAGATTTGATCAACTTAAAAACCAATTTAATCCAACATTTTTATCCAATATACAAAGTTTGACAACTATTTCAAACAGTCCGGTCGTTGAAATTTTCACTTCTACCAAGCCTTTATACAAGATCGCGCCTGACGCTCTAACCGGGGGAAACTTAAACTTTTATTCAGAAGAATTATACTTTAAGCCCTACACTAAAGATGATTTAAAAAAGCTTCTAAAGGTTGATCTGGCCAAACCTGTATCTGCTTCTGTTTTAGACGAACTGATGGATCTGTCAGGAGGACATAATCAACTCTTCCGTATTCTCCTCAGCTCACAAAAACAACAGAACTTATCTTTGGACCGCTTTGTCAAAATGCAGATGAAAGAGCTGGTTGATTATTTAGATTATCATCAGCGCAAGCAACTGCAGAAACTAGCTCTGGGGAAGACAGTGGAGGAAATAGACGAATATCTGGAGGGCGTAGGACTAGTCAAAAATTCTCAGATTTTCACTCCCCTTCTCTCGGAATATATCAAAACAAATATGCCGGTTAGATTACCTGCCAAAGAAAACATTTTGTTTAAATTGCTTAAGGAAAATATCGGAAAAACTGTCACCAAGGATGAAATTTTTGCAGCTGTCTGGCCTGATTCAGAAGAAGCAACAGACTGGGCCTTGGATGCCTTAATTTATAGAATGAGGAATCACCCATATCTAAAAGCCCAGGGCTATATCATCGAAAGCCAGAAAAAAGTAGGCTACACTTTAATTGCTTCGTAAATCACAATCTCTTTGTTATACTTCCCTGTATTATGCAAGAGCGTGAATCCGGCACAGCATTAGTTATTGGCGGCACTTCTGGATTAGGTTTAGAATTAGCGACATTATTGCATAGCAAAAATAATTTTGGAGTTTATGTAACTGGAAGAGAAAAACCGGAGAACGAACAAATAAAATTTATTCATCTCAACATAGGCCCCGATACGAACCTGCTTCCCAGCAGAATAAATAATATTATCTCCGATTTGCCGCAAACTGACCTGCTGGTATATGCTGCAGGGTTTTATCAGGAAGGAAGCATGAAACAATTAACCGATGAAGATATTACGAAGATGGTAAATGTTGGCTTAGTTGCCCCAATGCTAATTTTGAATAGAATTCTTAATCGTCAAAATAAATTGCCCGGGGTAATGGCAATAACTTCAACCTCGCAATGGACTCCGAGAATCGACGAGCCAATCTACACAGCGGTAAAAGCTGGTTTCGGAATGTTTGCAAATTCATTATCACTAGACCCGCAAGTCGGAAAGGTATTAGTTGCCGGCCCAGCAGGAATGAAAACTAATTTTTGGCTTGAAACAGAAAAGGACACTAGCAATATGCTAGAACCTGCTTGGGTTGCAAAACAAATTTACCAGCTATATTTCGAAGATAACTTTAAATACAAATGTGTAAGAATTTTACGTGAGCCTCCTAGAATAGAAATTCTAGAAAATCGAATTGCTTGACAGTAATAAGACCAGATAGTATAAATCTGAGGAATAATGATTGAAAATATCCAGATGCAGCCATCTCGAGAGTATGATAGATGGAACCGACTTGAGGTAGTGGTAGATGGGGAGGTAAAAAAATCATTTCCCACCGACCCAAAACATTTCCACAATCTCGATGTCGGTCAATGTTACGTTGAACCATTACGAGCATTCGTAACCGAAAAGCAACCGCTTACTCCGGTAACGCTACATTTAGGCCCAACAAACGCTTGTTTTCTAAATTGTAAAAACTGTTGGACAGAATCCACACACACCTCAGATCAACTTTCTCTAAAAGAGATGCAGGGCGTACTCCAGCAAGCCCGGGAACTTGGAACGTGTGAGGTTCGCTTTCATGGCCCAGGCGAACCGATCTACAACCACTCACAACCTTGGAAGCAATCGAATTTGCTTCTCAGATCGGTTTAAAAGCTGCCCTTTTCACTAACGGTCTTCGTCTTACTGAAGAATATATCGACCGTCTTATGGCTCAGCCTAATTTCATGCTTCTATGGATTAGTACAAAGGCTGATAATTCCAAAGCATACGCACAAGTCACAGGTGTATCACCGAATGCATATGAGCGGTTATTACGACACATCGAGGCAGTTGGCAAAGCCCGTCTTAAACGACCGGCTGATATAGTCCTTAAAGGCACTAATTTCATCTCCAAGTGGACATATAACAGCTTTGCTGAGAAAGCTGCATTTCTCAAGGCAAATCATTTCAATGTGTACAAGGGAGAACTACATGTTCCAACATTCTATGAAGCACTACGCGATCATCCCAGAGAGATTCGTCGAAATGTCGAAAAACTAAAACAGCTTGAATCGGCCGATTTCATAACGAGCCACCATGAAATCCCAACAATCTTTAATCCCGGATACAAGCGATACAAAACCCCACCTCGAAAATGCTTTATTACCGATTCCCGGCTCTATATAGATGGTAAGGGTAATTGTTATCCATGTCTGGACTGGATAGACAACTCGACGCAACGCGGTTACTCATTAGGCAATATAAAAAAACAGAGCATCCGGGAGATCTGGGAAGGCGAAAAACGACGTGAGCTCGCTATGATGGATGGTTCTGATACAGGACAACATCCATTCTGTAAATTCTGCGCAACACCACAGGCAAACGAAGTATTCGAACAAATGATCAACGCATTAACCGAATATCCACACGCTCAATTCCGCAAAGTATTCCGCCCTGGCTATGAACCCGGTGGAAAAATAGGATTTTCACCTTTTGTAAGTGCTTTATAAACCTTTTTATTTGCGGCAATACTATTCAGATTCATATAGTCAAACTCATTACTACCAATATTAGCCACTTGCCCTCCTGCCTCTTTAACCAAAAATACCCCGGACGCATAATCATAATCACTTCCCATCGGATCAAGGTTTATTCTCCCTTCAATTTTACCTGAAGCTACCATGGCATATTCAAAACCGGGCGGATAACCGCTGGATAAAACCATTGAGTATTTTTTTAAAGATTCAAATTCGGCCAGAGTTTTTTTATTTATATCACATTCAAAATAAAGAAATCCTTCTTCTAAAGATAAATCACTGACATGCATTTTCTTATTGTTGCAATAGGCACCCTGCTTTTTTTGGGCATGATAAAGATTACCGTTAATAAAATCATAAATAGCTGAAAAGATTACTTCTTTTCCATCGATCAAAGCAATCATATTGGTGCAACCAGGAATACCCCTAACAAAATACCCTGTTCCGTCAATAGGATCCACCAACCAAAACATATCAGCTTTTTTTCTTAAACCGGATTCTTCGCCTTTAAAACCAATTGAAGGGTAAAGTTCTTTAAGAGAGCTTGCTAAAAACTCTTCTGTCTCTATGTCCAATTTGGTAACGATATTACCAGCATCTCCCCCTTTATACCTCTCCCCTTTAATCTTCCCAAAAGCAGGTTTTAGTTTTCTACCAGCCTTAATTATTAATTCCAATACAGGATTAAAATTTAGAATATTGTTCATTCGTTTGACTAAAAGCTTTTACCTTTTTTTCTTTAATTGCTTGCAAAACATCTTCATAATTTGACACTTGACCGAATACTCTTGTAACTGCTAAACCAATTTCATCCAGGCTATGAAAATCTGAACATCCTAGGCCTGCAATATTAGATTCTTTCGCTATAACCTCAAGTTGTTCATCTTGACCATGAGCCGTGATAACTTCAATTCCATCAATGATATCATGATACTTGATTACCTGTTTATAACTTAGGGATGTGTATAGCCATCTTTTGCTGGGATGGGCTGCTATTGCTACTCCACCGAAATCATGTATCCAGGCAATAACTTCACAGGGATCCTTATATCTAGGAATCTTATATTTACTTCTACATATATCATCTGGCGCTATCCCTAATGCCAGTATATGCGGAGTCTTGCTGCCTATTCTGCTTGTTATTTCGATTCCCGGTATAACTATTAGTCCGTGTTTTATTGCCGAATTCAATCCCTCATCCAGCCCTTTAATGGTATCGTGTCCGGTAATGGCTATTCCATCCAACCCAACTTCCTTTGCCCTAATAACTACATCTTCCGGAGAGTAATTTATGGTCGTTGGAAAAGCAGAATATTTTGTATGACCATGCAAATCAAATTCACAGTAGCCTTTTCTCATGTTTTGGCAATGACTTCATAAAGAACAATCCCCAAACTTACCATCACATTAAGACTAATATTTACTCCAAACATGGGGATTTCGACAATGGCATCGCAAATTCTCAAAACTTCTTTGGAAACCCCAACACTTTCATGCCCTACTACCAAAGCAATAGGCATTTTATACTCAAACTTGTCATAAGGGATTGATTTAGCACTCTGTTCTATAGCAATAATTTGTATATCGTTAATCGTTAATCGTATATCGTTAATCGCATCTATAGCGCTTTCTTTATAACTCCAGTCCACTATTTCAGTAGTATTAATTGAGGCTTTTTTAATCCTGGGGTTGGGAGGAATTTCTGTATTCCCACAAAGGTAGACCTTTTTAGCAGCAGTAGCATCAGCCAGCCTAAAGATACTTCCTATATTATAGGTATCCAGCACATTATCCAAGATAATATAGATCTCATTCTTCTTTCTTGTCTGATGGCTGACGTCTGATAGCTGACTACTTCTTAACTGTTTTGCATTCATCTTGACCATGGGCCCATTTTAGCATAATATAAATTTATGGATGAATTTCCCCAAACTAAAGTAACAATTGTTTCTTCTCCTAAACATTTTAAGCTGCCGGTTATTATCGTATTAGGACTAATAGCTTTACTGGTTTTAGATTTCTTAGCATTAAATTACCTTAATAGAAGATCCATCGACCAGGCAAACCTGGCTGTGCCTTATTCACTCCTCTTAAACCCCATGGTATATGAATGGCGGGGCAGCGTTGAAGGCACGCTAATAGCCAAGACTAAAGATTCAATTACCCTAAAAAAGCACGGTTCAACAATGACTATCCCTATTAACCTTCCGCCAAACGGGACTAAATTCTTCTACCAAATCGATGCCACCGATGAAAATAATGCCCCTACCGATCCCATGAAAGAAGTGCCTCTGGAGCAGGTTTCCCTGAACAGGTGGCTGGTGGGAGACTTTTTTGTCTATTCCCAAAATCACAGCATCCACGGAAGCTCCTTTTTAATAATGGCCAAAGGATATCAGGGCAGGTAAAAAACCTTGACAGTAATTTTGGAATGGTTAAAATGGGCATATTATGCAAACAGTTACAGTCGATGCGCAAACATTTGAGAAGATACTTTCCAGATTAGATCATTTATCCCAAAAACAGCCTCCTTATGGAAGCAAAGAGCGGTGGAAGTGGTCTGACAGGGAAGCAAAAAAAGATATCAAAATGGGTAAAGTAATAAAATTTGATTCTGCCGGGGAGGCCATTAAATGGCTCAACTAAATATTCAAAATAAATTTACCAAACAATTAAAGTTACTTGAAGAAAATTACCGCCATCCTTCGCTGCAAACCAAAAAAATGGGCAGTGCTGATTACTTTGAGGCAAGAATTGACCTGCATTATCGTTTCAGGTTTGAGATAACAGAAGATGGCCTGAACTTCATGACCATTGGGCCCCATGATGTTGGATTAGGTAAAAAGTAACTATTTCCCCCACAAGAAATACCCCATTTGATTAAATGTGGTATAATATAATCCAGATATAAACTCACTATGAGTTATCAAAGAGGTTTGGACGAGCTCGTCTTAAACCAGACCAAAAAAAACGAAGCAAGCTTCTTACTTCGTAACAAACAGCACTCCTTCCAAGAGATACCGTTATCAATTAACGGTACTTCATTTTATTCTTTGAGTCAAGGGGGGAAATATGCCTGAGCGTCTCCACCTAAACATTACTCACCTCGACCAAGCTATCCATACTGCAACCCGTAATGCAGGTGAATTTCTTGATAGACATCCCGTAACAAAAGACACATTAGAATTGACAGGATTAACACTTGCAGCCAGCGCTATTCTTATGCTTAGTATCAGAGTTGCCGTACCGGCGCTAATTAGTTGGGTTGACATGCTCACTGTCGCAACAGGAGGAAAATAAATATGTCAAATACAAACCCTGAAGCAGAAAAAGGAGGAATGACCAGAAGACACGCCATCTATTTAATGGGAGGAGCTGTATTTACTGGATTAGCAGGTGGATTAGGCTTAAATGCTCTTCTTAGAACTCCACCAAGAGAAGAAGTAGTTGCTTCAGGCAGCACTCCTACTGCTCTAGACACAGCTACATCTGTACCATCCCCTACTACTGCCCCTGCAACAGCCACCAGCACAGCCACCAGCACTGAAACACCTGTACCCCCTACTGCTACCGATGTTCCAACTAAAACACCAGCCACAGCTACCAAACCCCCGGAACAATCCCCTAATCCCCAAACTGAATTACTGAAAAGAGATAGTGTTTACTCCGGAGATGTACTAACAGAAGATGGAATCCAAAAAGGTACGCTCTTTTTGTGGCGCTTTTCAAATGTACAAATGATTGCCTCATTTGCCCTGGCGGATCATTTTACCGGAGACCCGGGGGATTCAGATAGAGTTATCGGACATCTCTTATTACGATCATCCTCTACCTCTGCCAAAGATTATGCACCTGTTGATGCTAGGACAAAGGACAAGTTTTCTGTTTCTATAGCGGACAATTCATTAATGGCTAAATTTACGGGAAGTATTGGATCTGGTCCAACTTTTGAAATGAAGGTTCCCTCAATGACATATGTAGGTGATGGATCAACAACTTACTTTAATGGATTTTCTGCCGCAGTTGATAAGACTAAATTACATTTCTCAAAGCAAATGCTAC
>JACPEX010000014.1 GCA_016183265.1 Candidatus Daviesbacteria bacterium
GAGCCATTCATCGTCCAAGGCAACAATGTATATAAAGATATGTTAAACGCCATGGAAACCTGCTTTAAAAAAATCCAAAATCACTCTCCCCGTTTCCCCATGATTATTTTAAAAACCCTAAAAGGGTGGACTACTGTGAAAAAAATTAAGGGCCAACAAATTGAAGGCACAACTTTAGCCCACCAGGTGGTGCTGCCCAATGTTAAAAATGATGATGAGGAATTGACAGTCTTGGAAAACTGGCTTAAATCCTACCATTTTGAAGAACTTTTTAATCCCCAGACAGGATTTAACAAAGAGATTAAAGAGCTGATTCCCGCGGATAAACTGCTTATCGGCAATAATCCGCATGTATTTGGGAAATTTTACCAACCACTGGTACTGCCGGATGCCAAAAGATTAGCCAAGCCAATAATTAATCCAGGCACTAATTTACAATCCAACAGCCTGAAAATGGCCGGCTCATACTTAAAAGAATTATTTGCTTTAAATGCCAATTCCAAAAACTTCCGGCTGTTTTCACCTGATGAAACCTACTCAAACAGGCTGGATGAAGTTTTTCAGGTTACTTCCCGGGCTTTTACCTGGCCAATAGAGAAAAATGACCGGGACCTGAGCCCTGATGGCCGGGTGATGGAAATGTTGTCCGAGCATAATATGCATGGGCTTGCCCAGGGCTACGTACTGACTGGACGTCATGCCATCATTGCCACTTATGAAGCTTTTGCCCAAATCTTTTCCAGCATGGCCCATACTTACCAAAAGTTTTTAAAACATGCTAAAAAAATGCCGTGGCGGCAAGATTTAGCCAGCTTAAATTATATTCTGACTGCCACGGCCTGGCGCCAGGAACATAATGGCTATTCCCACCAAAACCCGTCTTTTCTAACCGGCATGCTGGAAAAACATGGTGATTTTATTAAAGTTTACTTCCCGGCTGATGATAATTCCATGCTGGCCATACTTGAGGAAACTTTGAGTTCAAAAAGCCGAATTAATATTATTGTGGCAGGCAAAACACCGCAACCAAGATGGCAAAGCCTATCTCAAGCAAGGGAAGCTTTAAAGGATGGCTTGTCAATTTGGGATTTTGCCAGTGATGGCAATCCAGATATAGTTTTAGTTGGTATTGGCGATTATGTGACGACAGAAAGCCTGGCTGCCATTGCTTTAATTAAACAGGACGCGCCTGATATCCGAATTAGATTTGTTAATGTATTACGGCTATCAGCCGGCCAGCAAATTCCTAATACAGAAAAATATTTCACTAAAGATAAACCGGTAATTATCAATTTTCATGCCTATCCGGAAAGTATCGAAGCCATCATATCTAAATTACCCAATCCACAAAGGTTTTCAGTACACGGGTATATCGAAGAAGGGGCTGTCACTACCCCATTTGAGCAAGACCCTCAAAGCATTGAAAATTGGCAATGGTCAGAAGTAATACATGCTGATTTATTAAAAAATGCCAAAACTTTAGCTATTATCGGTTTATCAGATAAACCGGAGCGGGAAAGCTTCAAGGTAGGTTCATACTTTATGAAAAAAGGCTTTAAAGTAATACCGGTTAATCCCAATATTAAAGAGGTTTTAGGGCAAAAAGCCTATCCTGATTTGCTTTCCATACCTAAAGATATTCAAATTGACATTGTGGATGTTTTCAGGCGGCCTGAAGAGGTGTTAAATCACATGAAAGAGATTATTGAAAGAGGCGGGATTAAAACAGTCTGGCTCCAGGAAGGGGTAAGCAGCCGGGAGGTGGAAGATTTTGCCGAAGATTACGGCCTGACATTAGTTACCAACTGCTGCATCATGGAAGCCTACAAAAGATTAGAACGATTTTAAGGATTTATAATCCTGTCAATAAACCTCTCGAACACAGCTCGTTCCTCAAGAGGCACTTTTATCTCAAACATTCCCGTGGCTCTATTACGACGACCGTGGCTTCTACAAAACATTTGAAGCCCAAGTTTAGCCAATTGTTCTTGCTGATCAACCGGGACAGCACCCATAACTTCTCTTCTTTCTACTATTACTGCCATCAATATCACCACCCTTTCTTTTTGTAAAACAGTTATGAACCTGACACAATAAATGTAAGTTTCATGTAAGAAAATTGGGTAGTATAATATATATATTCTTTATTTTATTTGCTGTCAAGACCCATAGAGGAAACTGCCCATGGGGTGTAATTTTGAGGGTTTGATCTTATATCTTTTAAGAATTCCTTCTTGTCCATCCACTTATATTCATAACCCATAGATGGATTCAGATAAACTTCTCCATCGTATTCTCCCGTCATCAGAAAACAATGTTCGTTCTCACAAAATTCCCCATATTGGGCAAAATAATTAAAAAAACCCCGGTTTTTTAAAACTATCTTTTCCGCTACACCCCATTCTTCAGATAAGCACCGTAGAGTGGCTTCTTCCAAAGTTTCATCAGTATTATTTTCAAGATGCAACGGGTGTGTTGCCCCTGTAATGTCCCAGACATTATCAAAGATTTGATGCTTTCTTTTTTGCAATAATGCTTGTCCTTTGGAATTATATAGTAATACGGCAACAGCCAGATGCCTTCTGCCTTTGCCTGTATGTCCCACTTCTTTGGGAATATATTCCAAAAAATTGCCCTGGTCATCTACAGCCAAAATAATCTGCTGCACCTTAAACTTTCCCTTCCAATACAGAAATAACTCCCCAAACTGCTACTACTCCCAAAACCAGCAACACTGTTTCCCAAAAAGCTATTTTCCTGTTTTCATTATGATGAATTTCCGGGATTAAATTGGCCGCGGCAATGTAGATAAAAAAGCCTGCTGTTAATGATAGGGCCATCGGCAGCAAACCGTCAATTCTATCTCTGACAAAATAGGTTAAAACAGCCCCAATTAAAGCCGCTGAAGCACTTAAGAAATTAATCATCAGCACTTTTTTCCTGGTCAGACCTTTACTGACCATCAGACCAAAATCACCTATTTCCTGCGGTATTTCATGAACTGCCACTGCCAAAGAGGTGACAATTCCCAAAGGGATGCTGATTAAAAAGGTGGCTGCCATGGCCACCCCGTCTATAAAATTATGAACCGTATCCCCGACCACAATTAAAGGAATAACGGATTTTCGATCTTGGGGGTGCAGGCCTTGGTCATGATGATGAACAAACCTTTCCAAAAGAAAAAATAGCAAAACTCCAATTAGAGCCCAAAGAAAGATATTGGCCTCTTCTCCCCCAATTTCCAAAGCTTCCGGCAACAGGTCAAAAAAAGCCGTACCCAGCAAAGTCCCGGCGGCAAACGAGGTTAAAAAATGGGAAACTTTAACAGCAAACTTTTTGCTGATAAGGAGCAGTATCCCTCCAATTAAGGAAATAACACTGCCTAAAAGGGTGAAAAATAAAATGTATCCTAAAAGAGACATAGGGAAATTATATACCTATAAACTTAAGATTTTAAAACTGACTGGGATCATATACCAATTGTCTTAAAAATGCAAAAAATTATTCTGTTCAGTTATTACCAGAACCGGTGGCAGTGCAGGTTTGGAAGTAGACTGATTTTAAACAATCAACATCAGCCTGGTTAACAGAACCGTCTTTATTTATATCAGCCGGGGTGCAGGATCTTCCCCCGGGTAAAGTTGTTGCCGGATCTTTGCCAAAACAGGAAGAAAGTAAGGCATTATCCTGGGCATCTACCCTGTTTCTGGCACTTTTAACAATATCAGCTGCGCAAGCAGAACAGACAAAAGGGGTCGGGGTAGAAAATTGTTCAAAACAATAAAGTCCTGATTGAAACTCATTACAACGGTCTAAACCTCCAAGATTACTCCAGTGAGGATCTATAGAAAGTCCACTACCTACAACAGACTTCTTTGTCCTTTCCTTTGATTTCCAGTCATCGCAAGTATTTGCAGCATCAGTTTGGACTATTGTCCCGTCAAAATTAGTATTCGTCCATATAACACCCTCTGACTGCCTTTTTGTTTCAGTCAGACTAATTGAAGCAAATAATGTGCCGTCTGTTAAATCATTCCAATTACTGGCAATCACTGTCCCATCAAGCAATACATAAGGAGAAGTTGAATGGGTTAGGCGGGAGGCGGCTGATATTTTAC
Source organism: Candidatus Daviesbacteria bacterium (assembly GCA_016183265.1). Taxonomy (GTDB): domain Bacteria; phylum Patescibacteriota; class Microgenomatia; order Daviesbacterales; family UBA10151; genus UBA10151. The sequence continues at coordinate 4,119 of JACPEX010000014.1, forward strand.
TATCAGAAAGCCAGGCTTTCCAGATCCCGCCTAAATTTGCAGAATTGGCACTTTCCTGACAGATAGTGTCCGCCTGGGTTAATCCACCAAAATCAGCAGCGTAAGAAGTGCTTGTGATAAATACTCTACTCGGTGGCAGTGTTGGTGCAGGCGTTGGCGTTGGTGTTGGTGTTGGAAGAAGAACAACGGGGGGACTAGGTGTTGGTAAAACACAGGTTTTAAAATACTGGCTTTGCAAGCAAGTTTGATCTTTTTGATCAACAATCCCATCGCTATTTACATCAGCCACACTGCATGATTGACCAGACTGATTATTTTCAGTCGACCTTTTACCAGTGCATGAAGAAAATAAAGCGCTATCTTTAGCATCCACCCTATTTCCGTCATCTTTGACAATATCAGCCATACAGGGTGTACAAACTGAGTATATTGGGTAAGACGTATTTAATTTACCAACACTGCCATCTATACTTCTTCCGATAATCTCAATGCTATATATCCCATTACCGCTTAGACTTGCTTTTCCTTCCCAGAAACTGCCTGCTTTTGATAAATTAATTAATTCGCTTTCAGTTTTATAGCTGACTTTTGCCACCGCTTCTCCATTCCGGGCACTGGCAATATTCATTGGTCCCCCCAAAGCCGGGCTTGTTGACCAAACCAGATTAACATTATTCCCGGAAGTTGCCATTGACCCGACAAATGTTGTGCTTTCATCTAAGGGGGTCTCTTGCCAGGAACCCCCTTGATCATCGCTGATGCGCAAAAAGATGCCTCCATAGATATTTCTCAACCACATCAAAAATAATTTACCGTCTGTGTACCCTAAGCGTGGAGCCATTTCCAAACTATTCGAGGCTGTGACATTATTTTTTATTTCCCAGGACCGACCTCCATCAAAACTTCTTCCAAGTTGAAGTTTTCCATTTCCCAGTCCCCACACCAAAAATATCTTATCTTCAGACGATACTATTGAGAGATAAGCAGCATTAAGAGTTAATGTATCAATCTTTTTAATATCCCAAGTATCCCCTTCATCCAGACTGCCGGCAAAATACACTCCTTTATCCCGAACTTCTCCCTCCCGTTTCTCCAAAAGATAGCCTACCCGTAGAATATCTTTCTCAATACTTATATCTCCCCCTGTTATAAAGGCACCTCTGGTAATATCTTTAGGCCGACTCCAATTTACCCCATCACTTTTAATATAGCGCAAAGCCATGCTAAGAGAACGGCCATGGGTATAAATTACATGTAATCTGCCTTTTCCCTGTTTGATTGCAAGGGAAAGATATCCCTGATCATCAACATTCTCATCAAGAATAATAGGCGTTGTCCAAGTTTCACCATCATTATCGCTGGATATTAGTTTTAATTTTCTTCCTTGACCGCTTTCGACAAAAACCACAAACAATTTCCCATTAAACTTGGTTATCGAACTCAGCGCAATATCTTGTAGACTTAAAATTGGAGTAGTATTACTCCAGGACATACCGGCATCAGAACTTTTTGCAAAATTGAGAGTGCGCGAGTAACCACCCGCAACCATCCTCTGATGGGAATAAACTGTATAAACATTGGCTCCTTCACTATGTATACTTGGGAACATATCGCCGTTATCAGACGAATAAGACGGATATGTTTTGGCAAAACCTTGGTTTATCTCCTTATCTGAAGTAATTCTTAGATTAAGATAATTGTTATCGGGAGTAACATTAAGTTGAAAATTCGGCCTTGTCAGATCAGCATTTAAAGTAGCTTGAGCATTATACCCTGCTATTCCTGTTGTTGCCGATAATAAATAATCACCTGATTCACTTACCTCTATCTCACTGGAAACCCAAGTTTGTAAATCATCTCCCAATAAAAAGCTGTTTTTTATAAACAAAGGAATAGTAGTTTTATTGCCTAATGGAGAAGCCATTTCTAAGGTTGGAGAATCTGTTAAACTAACATAAGGTGTAACCACCTTGGCAGTGAAATATTTGCTGGAGGGGTTAGGCTCAACAATGACTTGTAAATTTTTCTTGAAAAACATAACAGGTACACGGTAAATATTTTCCCCTTCAACAATTTGAATTTCACTGGAATACATACCTTCTGAAAAAGTATTGTTATCAACAACCAAGTCTATTTTTAAAGTTTTACTTTCCCCGGAAGCGAGGGCAAAACTATTCTCGCTAAAGGTAATTAAAGCTCCATTCGCTGTTTGTTTTAAACTCAAAGTATAACTTGCAGTAACTTCTTTAGTATTTTTGATAGTCAAATTTTTAGAGGTTGTCCAGGAATTTTGCACACCATCAACCATTCCAAAACTTAAAGATGCCGGAGAAATATTCAAAGTCGCTTGAACTGCTTTTAAGGCATTAACTTCTCCGTTGCCTAGAATAATAGAGCTTAGCCCTAAATCTGTTGTAGTAGTAATAATTGCATTTTTGATTTCTTCTGCCGACCATAAAGGGTGCGCCTGTTTAACCAAAGCTGCTACTCCGGCTACATGAGGCGCAGCCATGCTGGTACCGCTGATGCTAATATGTCTACCATCCAAACACCTTCTGCTGCTTAAGATCTCACCTAATTCTGCCGCGCAAATCCCTACTCCCGGCGCGGTCACATCGGGCTTTAAGAGATTATAATCACTGCCGGGAGCAAATAGAACCGGACCGCGGCTTGAAAAATAGGCTAGTTTGTTATCTTTATCATTGGCCCCAACTGTCAAAGCTTTCCTGGCTACCCCGGGAGAACCGACAGTAGCCTCATCAGGCCCGCTGTTACCAGCCGCAATCACAGCCACCACCCCTTTGTCCGCTGCCCGATCAATTGCCAGAGATACTGGGTCATCCGGGCTACCCGGCGCGCCTAAGCTTAAGTTAATCACATCCAGATGATCGGAAAAATCACCATCCTGGTTGGGATCGCTGCTTCTTTCAATAGCAGACATAACTAGGGCTTGACTGCCATTGCCCTCGTTATCTAAAACTTTATATGCCACAATTTTGGCATCCGGAGCAATTCCTTTAATTTGCTGACCATTGGCCAAAGTCCCATTCCCGGCCGCAATCCCTGCCACATGAGTCCCATGGAAATGATCATCTATCGGGTCATTATCTTCATTGATAAAATCATATCCGCCAATTACTTTGCTACATCCCCCATCTTGAACTTGTTGTGTGCTACACCCTCCCAAATCTGGATGGGTATAATCAATACCGGTATCAATAATGCCGATTTTAATATCGCGGCCGGTCAAATTATTGCCCTGGCTGTCTGTTAAATTCCACGCGTCCGGAGCTTTAATTAGTCCGGAAGAACTATCTAAAGTAGCCTTAACTTTATAATTAGGGTAGATTTTTTTAACAAAGTTGGATTTTTTAACTTTTTGGGCTTCTTCTTCGGTAATATCCAAAGCTACACCATTGAAGACCTTAGTATACTCACCCAGTAAAGTTTTACCTAAAGGCCCAACCCTGCCAAGTTTTTCTAAAACATCCCTTTTGGCGGTTTCATGCCGTGAGAGAACCTCCTGTAAAGGGACCTTCATTGCTCTTTTATCTAACTCTGAAAGCGGCGGATCTTTAAATTCAATAATAAAACCTTTAGATTTGAGTGATTGTGAGCTTCTGGAAAAAACTGCCTTGGCTGCTTCTTGAACATCTATCTGACCGTCATTGTTAGTATCATACAAAGCTAGTAATTGGGCTTTAATGCCAAAAGATAACTCTTCTTGTTGAACTGCTTCTTTTTTCTCAGTTGCCCGGGATTTAAGAATCTGGGGGTTTTTAACTAAATACAAACCAACAGCCAGTCCTAAAATCAGGATAATGATTATGATAAGGGAAATAACAGTTTTTCTGTTAGAAAGCAGTTCTTTGATTTCACTAAATTTAGAACCAATATTTTCTTCCACTAATTCCAGTAAATACTATTCAGGAAACTTTTGCAAGCGCATGTTGACAGTATCCATATGTGTATGTTAATATGTATGTGTATGTTAACCAAGAGGACTAATATTCTATTCAGTGAAGAGCTCTGGCAGAAACTCCTTAAACTGGCTAGAATCCAAAATACTTTAGAATCCAAAATACTTCTGTCGGACAGGTTGTCAGAGAAGCTGTTATGGAAAAATATGGCAAAGAAGCGGATTTAGAACAAAGAAAACAGCTGTTGGACAGGATTGAAAAAATCAGACCCAGACCTGTTAAAGGAAAAATAGATTATAAAGCCTTAATTAACTATGGCCGCAAATACTAACACTTTTGTCATAGATTCCTCTTACCTATTGGCCTATCTATTGCCTGATGAAAATATCACTGAGGTGCAAAACTTTTTCGATCAATACAAATATAAAAAGATTAGATTGGTCGCTCCGCAAATTTTACCTTTTGAGATATTTAATGGCTTAAAGAGTGGTATTCTATCAAAAAGAGTGGATAAAAACCTAGCGCAAGAGCTAGGTAAAACGTTTCTACGCCTGCCGATTGCGCTTTTAGAAATTGATGTCCTAGAAGTTTTTGATTCATCAATTAAAGAAAAGTTGAGTTTTTATGATGCTGCTTATGTATATCTAGCTAGAAAATACAACACTCAGCTGCTAAGCCTGGATCAAAAACTTATTAGTAAAACAGCTTAGGGCGAAGCTGTGCAGGTTTGGAAATAAACTGATCTTAGGCAATCAACATCAGCCTGGTTAACAGAACCGTCTTTATTTATATCAGCCGGGGTGCAGGATCTTCCCCCGGGTAAAGTTGTTGCCGGATCTTTGCCAAAACAGGAAGAAAGTAAGGCATTATCCTGGGCAGCTACCCGATTAAGAGTACTTCTGACAATGACAGCTGTACATGCAGTGCAGGAAAATTTATCCTGTAAAGGAGTAGCTGCAGTTGCTATATTAGACATATAACTGATATTTGGCACTTCATCCAAAGTTTTTATTGCAAAATAATAT
>JACPEX010000015.1 GCA_016183265.1 Candidatus Daviesbacteria bacterium
AACAGGCAAAGATTCACCGGTTAAAATTGATTCATTTATTTGTAAAACATGCGCTTCTAAAAGTTGCCCGTCTGCCGGAATCCGGTCTCCTGCTTCTAAAATCACCAGATCACCGGGTACAATTTCAGTTGCCGGCACCTCTATTTGCTTGCCGTCCCTTTCCACCCGTGAGTATGCTACTTCCAGCTTCCTTAAAGCCTCCAGCTCTTTGGAGGCTTTGTATTCCTGCCAAAAGCCTAACAGGGTATTTAAAACTAAAATCCCGCCGATTAAAAATGCGTCTAATTTATCACCAACAATAAATGACAAAACTGTGGCGCCCAGCAAAAGAAAGGAGAAAGGATTTTTCAGCTGCCTTGCTAACACCTCTATAACAGAAGTAGTTTTTTTCTCCGGCAGCTTATTTAAACCATACTTTTTTAAAGCCTCTTTAGCCTGATGGGAAGTCAGTCCTTGTTTCATGACAGTAAATTAATTGGTAAAACTATCAGCAAGATTCCGGCAGTGTTAAGTATATAGGAAATTAATATAATCTGGCGGTAACTTAATTTGGAAACCCCCAGCAACATCAACCCTAATTCATCAGGTAAAGGAGAAGCCACAATGATTGCACCCAATAAAGGGGCTAGAAAGTCTAAGTGTAATTTTTGCAGCAAACTATTAATTTTTTGTAAGTGAAGTTGTTTTGAAAACTCTTTAACTTCGGAGGAAATTTTCTCCCTGAAAAATTTGACTATTAAAAAGTCTCCTAAAGCAGCGCCCAGTCCCGCTAAAATAGCTGTTAAAACCGGGTTGTTATGCTGGGCCAAAATTACCAGCATGGCTAAAGATACCGGGGCAGTTAAAAAAGAAGTATAAAAAACACCGGCCGTAATTTCTGCCACCAGCCTTAAAGGCAAAATATTTTCAATTAAACTTTGTACAGACCCGCTTTTAATTAACCACCAGGCAAAGCTTAAACTTAGAATGAAAATAATGGTTTTAAAAAGCAGCCTTCTTAACTTTGCATCCACTATTTTAGTTTAACAGAAAACACTAGTGATATCTTCTTTTCCATAAATCTCTTCTGCATCTTCATTTCTGAATTTCCTAATAATCATTATTATCTAAGATATTTTGGATAGTTGCATCTGCTAAAATTTTCATACTCAAATTGTACATCTTTTAAATCCTAATTTCTGCTGTCTTACAATCCAACTTTTTGTCATGACACTTAGGTTCATCGAAGTGCTATTGCCCTGAGCTTGTCGAATGAGCTAAAATTGACCAGAATGAAAAAAAGTAAGCAAATTATTAAGCAGAATAGCTTCACCGAGTTTTTGCTTTACACAACACCGGACGGAAAAGTAAAAGTCGAGATATTTCTTCATAATGAAAATATTTTTAAGGAAGGAGAGCTAGTGCGTTTCTAAAATTTAATGAACGGCAAATATCGAACAACACTGGAAAAATAAGCCACGAAGTTGCAGAGGAACTTGCCTTAAAAGAATATGAAAAATACCGCAAAGGGCGGGATAAAAAATATATTTCAGATTTCGACCGCGAAGTGAAAAAACTTTTGAAGAGAACAAGGAAATAAAATATGAAAACATTACCCAAGTTATTGATGTTGACATATTAAAAAAATTAATTCACTATTAATATAGAGGGGGTGATAAATTTGCAAATTCTTATCGCTTTAGTCTTAAATGCCGCGGCATTATTACTTACAGCATATATTGTCCCGGGATTTCATGTTGCAAGCTTTACAACAGCAATTTTGGCAGCAATAGTTTTAGGGGTAGTTAATACCTTTATAAAGCCCATTTTAAGCTTTGTGTCAGCGCCACTTACCATAGTTAGTTTGGGATTATTTACTTTTGTAATTAATGCAGTAGTCTTATTTATAGTTTCGGCAATAGTACCGGGGGTAAAAATTGAAGGATGGTTGCCGGCTATTTTGGGGGCAATTGTCTTATCAATTGCTTCAACCATCTTAAACTCAATATTTAAAGACTTAGGAAAAATAGGAAAATAACTTTAATCTTTTAGGCGGGCATTAGTGAAGTGGGTGTGCCTTAAAGTGTGTGGTGTGGCTTTAACTGATAAACCCAGCTGTTTAACATATTTTTCGACAATCCGCTCAATAGAACGGGTAGTAAGTCTCATTGCCTCACCGTTATTTGCAGGATCAATTTTACCTTGGAAACGGATAAAAAGTGGTTCAAACGTATCTTTACGGACTGCCAAATATTTTTCCAGCCACTCACAAGCCCCGTCAGATAAAAATACCACCCTTTCTTTACCTCCTTTTCCCACAATGCCAAATTCCCGCCTGTTTAAATTAATCATGTCACAATTTAAACGAACTAACTCTGATACCCTAAACCCTGCAGAGAATAAAGTTTCTAAGATAGCCCTGTCTCTTAACCCGTCCGGCTTCGCCGGATCAGGAGCCTCTAACAAAGATTTAAGTTGAGTATCATCCAACACCTTCAAAGGCCTTACCTCATTTTCTACCAGCTCAACTTTTTCCGGGGAAAGAGCTGTAACATCTATTCTGGCCAAATACCTTAAAAATGCCCTTAAGGCAATCATGAAGTAGTTTTGAGTTATACGTTTTAAGTTTTTTTTAAGTTTGGGGTCTGTCCATCTGGAAAGATAAAGCCGGTATTTTCTTATCAGGTTAAGATCTATATTTTTTGGCTCAATATCACCCGCAAAATCACGGAAGCGCTTAAGATAGTGGTCATAATTTCTGATAGTCAGCTGGGAAGCATTGCGCTCAAGTTCGAGATATTCCAAAAAATCAGTGATTAAGGCAGAAAGGGCCATACTATAGCAAGGCAAGTCCCAAGATTCCCAATACAGTCAAAATCCCGCCCACAATAGCAATAGTAAAGGTTAGTTGAGGCGTCCCGGGCCCCTGGCAAGTCTTATCAACCGCGCAATCGATTGTTTTGGGTGTGGCTGACGGCGTAGCTGTTACCAATGGGCTGCCGCCCGACTTACAAACTCCCGTACCAACAGTATAATTGCCATTTGTGACTGAATTTAACACATCTGCTATTGTCACCCGCTGCACTACATTTGAATCAGTAGTTTTAGCTTTATTTGTCGGATCAAAATCAAAGGTAACTTGGGTTGCGCCTTGAGGTGCGCTGTTTAAAACAGCAAAGTTGATAGTAGCAAGTGCACCCTGACTGGAAAAAGGTGTATTTACGGAAGCAAGTCCTGATATGGTAATTTTGCCGGCCTGACTATCAATGTTATTACCGGGAAAATCAGGATAAATAGGACCATTGGTAATGGAAATAGCATTAAACCTGGTATTATCATAAAGCAAAATAGCATCAGTGCCGTCTGTCTCTGCCCCTCCGGTATTCAGATTGACCTTCAGGGAAAAATTACATCCCTGGTTAAATGTGCCGCTTGAAGGCTCTAAGGAAAGAGTAGCTGCCTGGGCAAAAACCATGGCAGGAGCTGTAAGCTGTAAGCTGTAAGCAGTAAGCAGTAAAATCAAAAACTTTTTCATTGCACCTCAATCTCCAAATTATCAACCTGTTCCAAAATATCCTTAGATGTGTCTGTTTCCACTAAGTTGGAATCTATAGTTGAATCTTTTTGGAAATCAACTATCAAAGAAGATTGTCCGGTCTTTTTGGCCTTAAAATTAATGACGGCAAATTGCCCAATGCCTTTAAAACCGCCTGTCGAGTTAACGCCGGAAATAGAAATCAACCCCTTACTTGCATCCACCGACATTAATGGGTATTCATCTAAAATAGTCCCTTTAATCAAACCTCCCTGGGTTGCCTCCAAAATTTTAGGAAACTTAACAATGAAATCAACCCCATCAATTGTATTGGAACCAGTATCTATCATGACAGACACCGGAATTATTTCTGCAAGCTGATATTTTGTTTTAGGAGCATCTAAAGAAATTCTTCCTACGGTCGGCTGTGAAACTGTTGTAGGCGCCGGCGGGGGAGCGGCCACAGGAGATTTCAAAACTATCACAGCATATATCACTTCCCCTAAAAGTATTAATCCCAAGATTGCAAAAATAACTTTAATTGTCGGGAAAGGCTTTTTATTAAAATTATCCATACTTAATTTGTACTACATAAGTATATCACCGCGCAACAGTTGAACCTACACCAATCGCGGGTGCAGCGGGCGCAACCGGCTCTGCGTCATCTACGCTTCCAAAATCATATCTCATACAAGCCCAATC
>JACPEX010000018.1 GCA_016183265.1 Candidatus Daviesbacteria bacterium
AGACTGCTTGATCATATTGTTTTACTATTCTTTCAATCTCTTCAGGACTTAACATATATTTTTCTCCTTTAAAAAACCGCGCCTTGATGGTGCGGTCTGAGCAAAGTCTATTCCCTTTTGCGGAATTTTCCTCACTCAAACCACTCCTCTGTAATGAAGGAGTGTTTTAAGTTAAGAAGAATGTATTTGGCTGTAAACATATTTTTAAAAAACAAAAAATCCCTGGCAGGGATATTTATGAATTCATCATATACATATCTTTGAGGCTCTTGTCAATAGTAATCTTATTTTAAGTTGTCCCTGAATTGGTCATAACTGGTTTGCGAAGCTTGATAATCTTCTATTTCAAATGATTCTTGTTTTAAAGTAATCTTTTTATTCTCTTTTAAGTCCTGCTTTAGTACAACTCCCGGGCCAATTAAGCAGTTACTTCCTACTCTCACCCCCGGCATAGTTGAGGCATTAACCCCTATCCTCACCCCAATACCTGCTATCAATCCTAATTTAGACCTGCCTGTATCAATACCATGTTCTTTAATGGTAATTGTCTTATTATCCAGCCTTAAATTAGCCAAAACTGCCCCGGACCCCATCCCCAAATCCCCTTCTATGACAGAATCCCCAATGTAATTGGTATGAAACCAGCAGTTGGCCCCAATATATGACCTGGTAATATCCGAGCTAAAGCCGGTGACACAACCTTCTTCCAAATTTGATTCCCTGACTATTGAATTATTTCCCACAATGCAATTCTTGCCGATGTAGCAGGGGCCTTTGATGACTGCCCCTTCAAAGACCTTTGCCCCTTCTTCTATTAAAACCTTATCTTCCGTTTCTATCTTATCTAAGAAATACTTCATGATATCCAAAATATGCCAGGGATATTTTAAGGGCAGCCAAACTCCGTCATATTTGGAAAACCTGATATCCAGCCCGTCTTTAATCATTTGGCCTAAAGCCATTTCATACACATCGTCATTTTCACTACTTACCTTTTCTAAATACTCTATTAATTTCTTGCCGTCTTTAAAGTAATCGGCTACTAATTTCACCAAATCCGAAGGCTCGTTCCCCTCTCCCGGCTTTTCTACAATACTTTTGACTTTTGAATTTTGACCTTTGACATTTTCTATGTACCCTCCGGGGAAATATTTATTTACTTTTAAACCCCTCAACAAAACATCCCCGTTTGTTTCAACTTTTGTCAGGTCTAAGATATCCTCTGCATTAACCACCAAAACTTCCCCATTTATTAAATCTTTGGCAGAAAGTAAGGCATCAGCCATGCCTTTGGGTTGTTGTTGCGCAACAACAGAAAACTTAAGACCTAAGACTTGGGCAATCTCCGAAACCTGATTTTTATTCTGAGGTGTCGCCACAATAATAAACTCAGCAGTACCAAGATTCTCACGGATTTTTAGCAGATTATGATAGATCAAAGGCTTGCCTAAAAAAGGGATTAGGCATTTATCAGTTTGGATCGGCCACATCCTTTTCCCCTCTCCCCCAGCTAAAATTATTATTTGCATAGTTTTAATAATACCTTATTTTCTTGTAGCAGGGGTGGGGTGCGCGCCCACGACCTCGGCGTTATGAGTGCCGCGCTCTGACTAGCTGAGCTACCCTGCCATAAGTGAATTTTATCATATTGACTACCCATAGATACTGGTTTACTCTTAATTTATATGCTTTCTTCTGAGAAATTTTTGGAAAAAGTGGCCGGGGCGCCGGCAGATGTTCTGGATAAAACCATTGATACTTCCAGAAAATTCTCTGAGATATTTGTCTCCAAAAAACATTTAGGCCAGGCCAGGCAATATTGGAAAAGTTTGGGGCCCGGACTCACCACCGGTGCTGCAGATGATGACCCCTCAGGCATCACTACCTATTCCCAGACCGGAGCCAAATATGGCTTTAATTTATTGTGGCTGGCCGGCTTTACTTTCCCGCTCATGGCAGTTGTTCAGGAAATGTGCGCGCGGCTCGGATTGGTGACAGGCCGGGGCTTGGCTGCCAATATCAGACAGTATTATCCTAAATGGGTCTTATACACCGCCACAATGCTTTTATTTGCTGCCAATACCTTAAACATCGGCGCAGATCTGGGCGCCATGGCCCAAGCTACCAGATTACTTTTGCCTCATATTAGTTTCAATACGCTTATTTTAGGCTTTACAATTATTACGCTAGCTCTCCAAATTTTTACAACCTATGAAAAATATGCCAAATATTTGAAATGGCTGGCTTTAGTGTTGCTGTCTTATGTGTTCTCGGCTTTAACTATTAATAATATAAATTGGGGTGAAGTGATACAAAAAGCTATTATTCCCACCATTGTTTTCTCCAAAGACCAGATATTTATCATTACTGCTGTGTTAGGAACCACTATTTCACCTTATTTGTTTTTTTGGCCAACTTCCCAAGAGGTGGAGGAACAAATTTTAGGCGGGAAAACTACTTTAAAACTCCGCCAGGAAGAAACTACCCCACAGGAGGTCAAAAATATGAGGACAGATGTCTGGTCAGGGATGTTTTTATCAAATTTAGTGATGTTTTTTATCATTGCGGCTGCCGCAGCCACCTTGCATGTTTCAGGCATTACCAATATCAGTACGGCTGCCCAGGCCGCTGAGGCTTTAAGGCCGATTGCCGGTGAAAGGACTTATCTGCTGTTTGCTTTGGGAATTATCGGCACAGGCATGCTGGCAGTGCCGATTTTGGCCGGGTCTGCCTCATATGCTATCTCTGAAAGTTTTGGGTGGAAGTTTGGGCTTTATAGAAGGCTGCGGGAAGCTAACGCCTTTTATGGCATAATAATCATCGCCACCGGCATTGGGCTGGGAATCAATTTTTTGGGGTTTGATACAATCAAAGTGTTAATCTATACCGCTGTTTTTAACGGTTTGATTGCGCCGGTGATTTTAGTGTTGATTGTTTTGATGAGCGGCAATGCCAAAATCATGGGTCGGTGGACTAATGGCAAAATCACTAAGCTTCTTGGCTGGCTGATTGTCGGACTGATGACCCTAGCCGGAGTTGCCACTATTATTTCTCTCTTCACTTGAAGCAATTTTGTGCTACAATATGCACGCGGGGAAGTGTAACGGCTGCACATCAGGCTCATAATCTGAAGGCAGTAGGTTCAATTCCTACCCCCGCAACATGATAGTATTTTAAATTGTTGTAACAGTCTAAACTAGCACTTGCATTTTTAAGGAAATTGTAGTAATATACAAATATTGATCTAGTTATCTGATGGTGGCACGCCACGGTTAGATGACTAGATTTTTTTTATAGTTCATTCCACTTTTTAGTTCTCTTCCAAATTATTTTAGAAGAGATTATATTGTAAAAAGTTTTATCTTCAGTTCTGAATTTTTTTAGAACAGCTCCCGCGATAAAATCTGCAAGATCAATTCTTGGATCAGCAACTGAATCTACCTGTTTAAATTCTATCTGATCATTGGTTGTATCCAAAATAAGCTGAAGTTTTTCTGAGTCACTTTTATTACCAAAGTGTTTATCAATATAAACTCCTCTGGGTTTTTCTCTTTTTATTAAAGTTGCTGTTAAGTTTTTAACCAATTTTCCATAATTTTCCGGCGTATCTTTTATCTTTCTACCCATCTTATCAACGGCTAAAATGTAAATCCTTACATCCTTTGAAATAATTTCTCTTAATACCTTCATTCGGGTAATATCTCCTACGTAATGGAATTTAAACTCACGAACTCTTCTTTCTTGTTTCCTCGAACCTTTAGACGGTGTTTTCTTACGGAATTTGGGTAAGATTTTTTCAAGACCAAGAGTATTGGGAGCTACCAAAGCTGCAAGCACAATATATTTATCCGACACATCTGGTAAGGTTCCGGATTCATCAATAAAAATTATCATACCTAAATATGATACACTTTATTTAATGACTACTTCTACGGAGTTTACCCTGAAAAAAATCGAAGGGCCCAGGACAAGTATCCTGCAAGCCCACCCCCGCAACATATTCAATATATAATTACTCCATGTGGTTTGTTTATATTCTGCTTTGTAAGGATCATAGTCTCTATACAGGAATCACAAATAACTTGGAGAAGAGATTTTCCGAACATAAAAACGGCACAGGCGGGCGCTATACCCGCTCCCACAAACCAATCAAAATAGTTTATCAGGAAAGCTGCAAAACTAAATCCAAGGCGCTAAAGCGTGAAAACCAAATAAAAAGCTGGACCAGAGAAAAGAAAATCAGGATTCTAATTAAAAAAGACCTTAACCCACCCTAACCAATTTGGCAAACGAATTTGGGCTGATTGGGTGGCTCCTAGAACCAGTTTTAATTTATCCTCAGGGATAACAACGACCGTCTCCCCTTTTTTGGCAAATCCTAATTTATTCCTGATTTCTCCTTCGATAAATTCCGGCGACTGGGCTTCTGCAAGTTTCTTCTTTAGGGCTTTATTTTCTGCCTCTAATTTATAAACCTCTTCCGCTGATTGGGACAATCTGTCCCCTGATTTAACCGCCTCTTTAATTTGAGTTATCAGGTTATAAGTAACTAATACAATTATGAGAATAATTAAACCTAAAATCACTTTTTTAACCATATTTATACTTTTACATCTTGACAATGTCATCCTATAAGATTAAAATACATGCCATGGTATCGCTTCAGGATGCACATCAACAATTTATCGGCCATTTAAAAGGCAAGTCAAGAGCCTCTGCTACTATCTTAGCTTATGGCAAAGACATCGAGCAACTGGTGGATTACCTGGATAAACAAGATAAAACTGATCCCACCGCTGTTGAGACTGCTGATTTACAAGCCTTTATGCAAAAGCTGGCTGATGAAAACTATACTCCCAAGTCAATATCCCGGAAAACCAATTCAACTAAAACCTTTTTTAAATTCTTAAAGGCTTCCGGCTTAGTATCTGGTGACCCTGCCATAGGATTGGAACACCCTAAATTTGAAAATAAACCTCCCAGGATTTTAACCAAATTAGAATACCGGGCTTTGCGGGACGCAGCCAGGGCTGATGTTCGAATGTTAGCTGTAATAGAACTTTTGCTGCAAACCGGTATCAGGATCGGAGAATTGGCTAAAGTCCGAGTTGAGGATATTGATTTAGAAAATTTAACTGTCCATGTTCCCCCGTTTGAAGATACCAGAGAAAGAATCATTCCTTTAAATAAATCTGCCGCGGAAGCCATTAAAAATTATCTTCCCCAAAGGACCAAAACCCCCAACCATGCTTTGTTTGTGACCAAAACAGGCAGGCCACTCCTTATCAGGAATATCAGGACTGCCATTGACAGATACTTTAGGATTGCCGGCATTAAAGGGGCCAAGGTGAATGATTTAAGGCATACCTGGGTAGCGTTCCAGCTTGAATCCGGCGTTCCTATGACCATGGTTTCAAAACTGGCCGGCCACAAAAGGCTGTCCACCACCGAAAAATACCTCCAATTTATCCAGGGTAAAAACATCGAAGGCAAAGTCAAACTAGAAGAACTTTAAATAGGATTTGAACCTATTTTGGACAAACTATATACGATCGTGGTAACTTTGTCCGTTTATCCATGATTATTTTCTTTTATAGACTTTTTGGTGGCCGCCGATAGCTAAAAACCTCACTGTAGTCTTACCCACCCATTCATACACAATCCTGATATCATCAGTTATAGAAAAAGCCCACTTCTTTGCCATCCTACCAATCAAGGAATGATTCCTTAATCTAGTATCTTGAGGATTTTGCTGAAACCAACGGATTCTTTGATTAATTTCTGCTTTTAATTCGGGATTTACAAGATGCAATTCATCTAACAGCTGATTGAATTTGCCAGTCCGTTCGGTCTTGATCATGTTTCTCTTGTTTTTTCTTTACTATCTTTTTATGGAGTTTTTTGAAGTATTTGTCAATATCCTCCGCAGTTTCCCAAACTTCGGCATTCTTTTTAACGGGTTCTGCTGCTGATTCTAAAACAGCATCTTCAAACCATCCGGTGAAACCATTCTCTGTAATTTTATCCGCATCATAGATAACTCTGCGTAAACCAGCCCTGACCACTTCACTGATAGAATGGTATTTCCCTTCTTGTACCAGCTTCTTGGCAGTCTTGTATAATTTTTCGGGCATTGAAATATTAATAGTAATTGTCATAACTCTATTGTATGAAATACATACAAGAATAGCAAGAGGGATTTTGGTAGGCCCGGAAGGAGTTGAACCCTCGTCTCGACTGTAAATACACCCAATCAAAATTACTGTGCGCGGACTAGGATTTGAACCTAGGACCAAATGTGTATAAGACATTCGCTCTACCGCTGAGCTATCCGCGCAATTTTGATTGCAAGAATCGGGTATTGACCGTTATACGGCGGGCCTACTAGGATTATACTAAAGCCTGGCGCGGGATGCCAGATCGCCTTCCACCTGAGCCAAATCACGGCCGAATTTTAACCTGGATAGCTCCCTGATGGCCTGGCCGATTTGGGGATTTAACATGGCTTTCCATTTTTTCATATCTTTGGTGGTGTCCAACGAAAACGGCGCCACCGGCTCGCCGCTGACTATGGTCTTAATATAAGTATGGGGCGATTCAATATTGACTAAATCAGCCTCGGCAAAGGTAGGCGAAAATTCATGCTGCAAATAATTGGCATCAGTCACCCCGACTCTGAAGGCAATCACTGTGCCCACATTGCCAAACACGGCATTTTTTAAATCCTCGCCGATTTGGCCGATAAATTGGTTAGCTACAATTAAGTTAAGCCGGTATTTTCTAGCTTCGGATAAAATATCGGCAAAAGTGTCGGTAGCAAAGTTTTGAAACTCATCAACATACAGGTAAAAATCCTTTCTTTTTTCCATGTCCATGTCTGAGCGGGACATGGCTGCCTGCAAGATTTTGGGGACTAAAATTAACCCTAAGAAGTTGGAATTCTCCTCCCCTATCCTTCCTTTAGAAAGGTTCATAATCAAAATCTTGCCTTCATCCATCACCTTACGGAGATCAAAAGAAGATTTAGATTGGCCAATAATATTTCTCATCATTTTATTGGTAACAAAACGGCCAAATTTGGATACCGTATAATCCAATACTTCTGATTTATGAAAGTCCGTGGTCTGGGCAATCTGGTCTGTCCAGTAACGGCGGACCACCGGATCGGAAACTTTCGGCAGCAGCTCCCTGACAAAATCAGCATCAGTCATGATCCTCATCACTTCCACAAAAGTAGAACCGGGTTGACTCATAGCAGTTAACATGGCATTTCTTACCCCGTGCTCAAACCTAGGGCCGATAATACCGGTTTTATTAGGGTCAAACAGCTTATACATTAAGCCAATGATAGAGGCTACCACAAAGTGTTTTTGCTCCTCAGAATAAGCTTCCAGCATGTTTAAACCAAAAGGCCGCAGCATATCCGAAGGGTCAAAATAAATCACATCCTCTGCCCGCTGGGGCGGAATTAGCTGCAGCAGTTCTTCTGCCGCATCCCCGTGCGGGTCAATAAAACAAAGGCCCTTGCCGGCTAAAATATCCTGCAGCATCAAAGTTTTTAAAAGCTCAGACTTACCGGTACCGGTCCTCCCAATAATATACATATGCCGGCGCCGGTCATCCTCAGACAGATAAACCGGCCGGGTTACTCCCCGGAAAACCGACCGGCCTAAATATAATCCGGAAGAAGGGATTTTTTCCGGGGCCGGCGCCCGTTTGGAGGATAACCAGCTAATATAAGGAGTCTCAATAGACTTATTAGGGAAGTGAAAGATGGATGCTAACTCATCGGCGGTTAGAACCGGCAATTTAGAATACCTTGGCATATACCGGTAAATAAAATCAGTCAAAAAACCTTTTTCCGAATAAACTTTGGCTCCGGAGCAGGAGTTATACGGACCGGAGAATTGCTCAAAAGCCGCCTTGATATTGGCCAAATGCGCTTTGGCAGACTCCGCCGAGGCGGAGGAAGTGGCTATCCTGATGCTGGCATCAAATCCGGCTTTAGTCACTTTGCCTTCCACAGCTTCCAGTTCTTTGGCATCAGGCGGCGGTTTGGGGTTTTTTTCATCGCCCGGCTCTTTTTGCTTTTTTAGCCACTTTTTGCCGCTATCTTTCCACTTACTGCCTGCGGGGGAAATCATCAGCTGGATAGCCGCTCCCTCCCCGGGCTGCATTTTGGCTAAAGCAGAAGTGATAGCGGATAAGGGGTCGGTTGGCAAGTCACGGAAAGTTTTAATGGGAAAAAAGTCGGAATTTTTTAATTTTAATTGAGCATAAGCTGTTTGGCCGGTTTCAGAAAAAATATTGTATTCAGGCGCTTCTTTGATTTCCGCATCAGGATAAGCCCCATGGATTTGTTTTTCTACTAGATCCTGGATGGACTTATGGACAGAGATAAAAAACCTGATTGACTCATGCAAAGCCACAATTTCAAAGGATAAATGAGGCTGGGGTGTAAAAGCAGACAACATTCCGCCGGATTTTCTAAGAGAGGCAAAAGTAGCAAAAAGCTGTTCGGCAGCATCAATTTTAATTTCATTGCCCCGTGGGACTTTGATTTGCAACAGCACATATTGCAAAGAATCTTTTTCCCGATCACGGTATTTAATCCAACCCACAAAATATTTTTTTAAAAAAAGAAAAACCCCCACCAATAAAAGCATCAGCCCTAAACCTAAGGTTATAGTCACTATTAAATTGGTGAAATCAAACCCCCCTGTTGTCTGTGTAACTTCCATATTATGCTTATGTCGCTTTCTTTAAATGAAGCTTCCTTAAAACCATCTCTTTAAACTTTGATGTAGCCTTGTGTCCCGAAGCTATTTCTCCATGAACTAAAAGCCCTTCATTGCCGGTAACTGTATTAATCGCATGCACTGCTGTTTTTCCAGCAATATCTGCAATGTGCGTCGTATCGATAATCGGCTCTGCGCTACCTATTAGCTCTGCTCCCACGGCATTTAATTCTGGGCTGACAGATACTGGAGTCTCCGCAGTTATTGGTTCTACCTGATGATGCTTCGCTAGGGGCATATGATCACTCAGAATCTTCATTACGCGTCCAGCAAGCTTTTGGTGTTCTCTATTAGGAGTTGTTATTTCTGTACTTACCTGATTTTTACCTGGTGCGGTTTCTGTTCTGGTGGCAGGATTCATAAACGTATTATCTCACATACACTACTTTACCCACAATCTCCTGTTTGAAAATTGGGCCAAAAGTTCTACTATCAGTACTCTCTTTCTCGTTATCCCCCTCGACAAAATATTTATAACCCTGAATTTTTTGGATTCTTTTAATTATGTTTCTCTTATTCTGCTTAATCACTACTATATCTCCAACTTTAGGTTGATAGAACCAACACCGAATTAAAACATTTTGTCCTGGTTTTAAGGTTGGCAGCATGCTGTTGCCATGAATGGTGAAGCGGGAAAAAGGAAAGAATTGCATAGTCGTCAGCTTTCAGTCGTCAGTCGTCAGACTTTTTTGTTTTTTAGTCTGAAAGCTGATAGCTGAAGACTGATAGCTATTTTTTCGTCTGTTCAAATATATCGGCAATCGTATTAACTGCTTCAATTAATTCATTTGCCTTCACCTCATCAACTGTTCTTTTATTTTCCGAACAAAGTTTGGTTGTTTGCCAAATCAAATTATGCAGATCAGGGAATTTCTCCAGATGTTCTTCTTTAAAATAATCTGCCCAGAGGATTAAAATTTCTTTTTTACAAAGCTCGGCGTGCTCCTCTTTCACCATTACTATTCTAACAAAATTATTTTTATCTTCCTCCGGCAACTCATTAATTTTTTGCACCATTTTTAAAACAGTCTTGGCGGCCAGTTGAGCGGTGTGAGGATCATAAATTCCGCAGGGAATATCACAATGGGCATATACAATTTTTGCAGGAAGGAGTTTAATTAAAGATTCCAAAATTTTCATCATAGATTTATGCAGCACTGTGACTAAGCCGTTCTCGAATCCACATTCTGGCAAGAGTGGTTGGACCAATACCTAAATGGTTTGCTTTTTCGCTCAGCTTCTTAATATCATCCGGTTCAAATCTAATTGTTAGTGTATCAGTTTTCATGGCCTTATGAAAACCAGCCTTAATATCCTTCCCAAAAACTTCAACTGCATCATGACTATCCCAAAAATTAGCTTCTTCTTCCAAGCTCTTAAATGGCTTCATTGGTTTTATAGTACCCCTTTTTACAAATGTTACTTTCATTAATAACATCCATATTGTAACACAATGTCTTACATTGTCAATGCTTCTTTTTTAAGATCATACTCCTGATATGGAAACCTTTGAATTTAACTCCGGAGAAGGACTCTCTGGTTTTTTGGCTACCACATCCCAATTCCAACCCACTCCTAGTGATATTAATTCAGTTACTGCAAAAGTCGTTGTTAATGAACTGTCAATTAGAGGAGCTGCTACGGTTAATGGAAGCATAGCAGGTAACCCAGGGCGGAGCCTTACATCTACAAACCCTGCTTCAGAACAAATTCGAGCATTGACTTGGCTTACGCGTGGATCGATAAGTGGCTCTAAAAATGCTGTTACAAATCTGCCTCCAGGTTTTAAAACCCTAAAAGATTCATTGATATACTTATCACTTCCAGTAAAATTACTGGCTATGACAACATCAAAACTCGAATTTGCAAAGGGCAGTTTATCTGCATTAGCAACTACCAATGTATCATGTTTCTTTCTTTTTAGAACATTATCCAACCAGTAACCCAGTCTTTTACTTCGTTTCTGGATATTGGGGTTGATATCTAAAGATATAAATATCCCATCTTCTCCTACTCGATTTGAATATGTTTTATAAAACGGTGCACCTGCGCCAATTTCTAATACTTTGTCTCCCTTTTCTATTTTCGCTCTGTTACTTGTCACCCAATTATGAAGTGGTTTTAGGAAGGCAACAAGCGAGAAAATTGGCCAGATATATTCATTGTGCAGACCGTGTTGGAACTCATTATTTAATTTACTAACCGCATCTTTTATCTTGTTAACTGTACCAAGTTTTTCGGATTCAGTATTTTGAATGCCATCTCCCATAATTTATATCTATATATTTAGCCCCCATTGTCTTCGGTTGGCAATTTCATGGTCTCTAAATATTCTTCAACATCAAAGGCGGCTTTGCAGCCGGCTCCGGCTGCAGTAACTGCCTGCCTGTATTTATAGTCTGCTACATCACCGGCTACAAACACTCCGGGAATTTTAGTATGAGTCTCATTTACAACTACAATATATCCTTTTTCATCCAGTTCCAGCTGCCCTTTCAAAAATTCAGTATTAGGCCTGTGGCCTATGGCTATGAATACTCCATCAATCCCTAATGTGCTAATTTCCTTGGTTTGAGTATTTTTTAGCTTCAATCCGGTAACTTTATCGCCTCCTAACACTTCATTTACCTCAGAATTCCAAATAAATTCTATATTAGGTTTGACTTTAACCAGTTCTTGCAAAGCGGATTGCGCCCTCAAAGCATCTCTTCTATGAATCACTATTACTTTCTTACACAACTTCGACAGATAATTTGCTTCCCTCAAAGCAGTATCCCCTCCTCCTATTACTGCCACAACTTTGTCTTTGAAGAAAAATCC
>JACPEX010000003.1 GCA_016183265.1 Candidatus Daviesbacteria bacterium
GCCTTGAATCAGATAAGCCACATGGCCGATTTCACTAAAATTAATTTCATCAAATAGATCGGCTAAAATATCAATCAAAGCCAGCCTGGAGGAAGTTTGCTCCAACTTTTCAAAATACTGCGCTAACTTAGAAAATAGCATGATAGGATTGTAATTGATTCCCAACATATTGTAAATTTTTATTATATGCATTACGCTGAAATAGAGATGGAACCTCATACAGAAGAACATTTGACAAGAGAAAGAAGAAGATTTCGCCTTGATCGCGCCAATCCAGATATACAGAGTATGTATCAAGAAAATTTGGATTTTGCCAGAAGGATGAAGAGTATGACTGATGAAGAAATTGCCGAAGAGTTAACTCTCAGAATGACTAGAATTGCACATTCCGATCATCTGACTCACTTACCCAATAAACATGGGCTGATGGTAGAACTGAAGGCAGCAATAAGCTATAGTAGCAACTGCTGATGGTATTAGAAAGGGTACCGGACGTTGGAGCGATATAGAAGGACGTCTTGTAGAAGAAACAGATCAGAATTTGAATAATAACGGGCAAGCCACGCGTCGCGGAGGCGATGAATTCGTTGCTATTTTGCTTGAAACAGATAGAGAAGGTGCTGAAGTTGTTGCTCGCAGGATCGGGGAACAAGTAACTTTAGCTGTGAATCAACGGCTTCCTTTAGTCAGAGAAAAACTCAGACGACCATTCACAGTTACCATTGGTATGGCACAATATCATCCTGATATAGATGCAGATGAAAATGCGCTTTTGGATCGGGCAAACCAAGATCTGACTCTAAAAAGAACTGCTCGCGGGGAAAGCCGCAGGAGTTAATTTATTTCAAAACATAGGCAGCTTTTTTGGTGCCGCCTGATTTTTTGACCAAGCCGTTTTTCCTTAAAAACTTCAGCTCCCGCAACACCGTATCATCCGAATAATCCGGAAAGATCTTCCTGAAATCTTTATTTGATAAAGCCTTGTGCCTATGAATATATTCCATAATCATCATCTGCCGCTCGTTTAGCATCAGCTGAGTCCCTAATTTATCCTTAATCCTGGCATCCACCGAAATCCTCTGCACTTTTTCCTTGACCCTGTTTAATTCTATAGCCACGCCTTCTGTAAAATACTCCAGCCAGGGAGTTAAATCCCGCTCATGGGTATCCAATACGAGCTGGTTTGAAACAGCCTGCAAAGTTAAATAATACTGCATGGGGTTTTCATCAAAATATTCCTCAAAAGAGAAAAATTTCCTGATATCGTAGTTATCCAGAAATAAAATTAAAGTAGCAACCCCCCGGGCTACCCGGCCGTTACCGTCCACAAACGGGTGGATCCTGGCCAGTTCATAATGAATAATACCGGCTTTAATAATCGGATGAACCTGTTTTGCCTCATTATTTTTGATCACCACTTGCCTGATTCTAAAATGGCCGGAAGATTCCGGAGGCAGGATTTTTTCAGTAGTCAATTTGTGCATTTCCAAAATTGTCTCGATAGTGAAGCTATAACTGCCCGAAGTACCGATTTGGGTGTGGATGCCGTCAATAAATTTTAAAACATTCCGGTAATTGATAATTTCCTGGACATCCCGGTCCCGGGCAATCACTTCCTGACCTTCCAACACATCCCTCACCTCTTCCGAGGATAAAGGATTGCCTTCCAGATGAGTGCCGTGATGAATAGTCCGCTCAATTGCTTCCTTCCTGAATTTGGCCTCCCAGGCCGGCACCAAAGGGGCATTAATGATAATTTCCCGGGCAGCTTCCACAATGCCAACATCTCTGAGTATCTTGTTGGTAATGGTATATTTAGGGATAAACATACTAATAGCTATCAGCTTTCAGCTTTCAGTCGTCAGACTTTTTTATTATAATCTGATAGCTGAAGACTGATGACTGAAGACTATTTTGATTATTTCACATTTCCCGCAAAAAATCTAATTATCTACATATTCATCCCAGGATTTGATTTGCAGATCCTCCATTTTCTTTGAAGCAAGAGAGGAAACTAAAAGTTCCGCAGCCTGCAGATTGGTAACCAGGGGTATCCCTAAATCTATACATTCCCTTCTGATAATATAACCGTCGGTCTCCCCTTTTTCCGATCCCGGCTGGGATATATTAATCACTAAATCCATCCCGTTTTTTAAAAGATCTAAAACAGAAGGATGTTTTTTCTCAGAGATTTTATATAGTCTGGTATTTTTAATGTCCTCATCTTTTAGAAAATCTGAAGTATGCTCTGTAGCATATATCTTAAAACCCAATTTTGCCAGTTGTTTTATGGAAACCAGTAAATCCAATTTATTTTTATCTCCTCCGATAGAGAGAAAAATCGACTTTTTAGGCATTTTAAATCCAACAGCCAAAAGCGCCTTGAGATAAGCTTCCTGTAAATCCGCACCAAAGCAAGCCACCTCGCCTGTTGAGGACATCTCAACCCTTAGTTTCGGATCTGCTCCTTTAATCCGGCTAAAGGAAAACTGGGGAGCTTTGACTCCCACATAATCCAAATCCAAAGTCTTGAAATCTCCTGACAGCTTCTCTCTCAACATTACTTTAGTAGCCATTTCTACAAAATTGAATCCGGTCACCTTTGAGACAAACGGGAATGATCTTGATGCTCTTAGATTTAACTCAATAACTAAAATTTGATTGTCTTTGGCCAAATATTGAATATTAAAAGGACCATTGATTGAAAGTTCTGCGACAATTTTCTTTGTACAATCCTTAATTCGCTTAAGAGTTTCTAAATAAAGCGTTTTCGGGGGCAAAACAATTGTCGCATCACCTGAGTGCACACCGGCATTTTCTACATGCTCCGAAATAGCATAGATTACCAGTTTGCCTTTTTGCCCAACCCCGTCAATTTCTATCTCTTTAGCCCCTTCCACAAACTTGGAAATCACCACAGGATGAACACTTGATATATCTGAGGCGCTTTTTAAATGCTTTTTTAAATCTCTGCTTGAATAGGCCACATTCATGGCAGAACCTGACAAAACATATGAGGGTCTTATTAAGACAGGATAGCCGATTGTATTGGCAAATTTTACAGCCTCATCCGCATTCTTTAAACTCTGCCAAGCCGGTTGTTCAATACCCAACGTATCTAACAATTTAGAAAATTTATTCCTATCCTCTGCCCGATCAATATTTTCGAGAGAAGTTCCCAAGATTTTATAGCCTGCTCTAAACATAGGCATAGCTAAATTGTTTGGCACTTGCCCGCCAAAACCCAACACAAGGCTCGTTCCTTGTTCAATTTCATATATATCGCTGACTCTTTCAAAAGTAAGTTCTTCGAAATACAGCTTGTCTGCGGAATCGTAATCAGTTGAAACTGTTTCCGGATTACAATTAATAATAACTGTCTCAACGCCTTTCTCCCGCAGAGTTTTTGCAGCTGTTACGCAGCACCAATCAAATTCAACAGACGACCCGATCCGGTACGGACCAGAACCCAAAACAAGTGCTGAGTGAATAGTGCACTTATCACTTATCACTTCGCTTTCTTCCCCATGATAAGTCAGATAAAGATAGTTAGTCTTTGCCGGGAATTCTCCGGCCAGCGTATCTAGATGTTTTACTTTAGGCAATATTTTATTCTTCTTTCTGAAAGTTCTGATTTTCTCTTCAGTAGTTTTAAGCGCTTTAGCCAACAACTTATCCGAAAATCCTAGTTTTTTAGCTTCTGATACTGTCTGATAGCTGACAGCTGACGACTGAAGACTCTTTTCAAACTCCACTATTTCTTTAATTTGGTGCAAAAACCAGGGATCTATACCTGTTGTCTTGTATATACTCTCTACCGTCGCCCCTTTGGCAAATCTTTGAGCTACTACAAAAAGCCGTTCAGTTGTCGGTAAAAGTTTTGTATCATCAATACCATTTCCCAAAAGCCCATCCTGACCCATTTCCAGCATTCTGATGGCCTTTTGTAAAGTTTCCGGGAAGCTCCTGCCTATGGCCATTACCTCCCCCACACTTTTCATCTCTGACCCGATTTGAGAATGCGCTCCCACAAACTTCTGCAAATCCCACCGGGGTATTTTTACTACTATGTAATCCAAAGCCGGCTCAAAAAAGGCTGAGGTAGATAAAGTTACGCTATTTTTTAAATCAGGCAAGTTATACCCCAGACCAATTTTGGCGGCAATATAGGCCAAAGAGTATCCGGTGGCCTTGGAGGCCAATGCAGAAGAACGTGATAATCTTGCGTTAACTTCAATCACCCGGTAGTCATTATTTTTAGGGTTTAGGGCAAATTGGATATTACACTCCCCCACAATCCCTAAATGTTCAATTACCTGCAAAGATATTTTACGGAGGAAATGATACTGGTAATTGTTCATAGTTTGAGATGGGGCTACCACGATACTTTCACCGGTATGGATCCCCAGGGGATCTAAATTTTCCATATTACAAACAGTGATTTTGTTGCCGCTTGCATCCCTGACTACCTCATACTCAATTTCTTTCCAATGTTTTAAGTACTCTTCAACCGCAATTTGGGGGGCCTGATTTAAGGCTATGGTGACCATTTTGATAAGTTCTTTTTTATTATTAATTACACCGGATCCAAGTCCGCCTAAAGAAAACCCCGATCTAATCAAAACGGGGAAGCTTAATTTGCCGGCAATTTTCAAAGCCTGATCAACGGTTTTGGCAAAGCCACCCTTAGGGACTTTCACCCCAATTTTTGCCAACTCTTTAGCAAATAGTTCCCTATCTTCTGTTACTTCAATACTTCTAACCGGAGAACCCAACACTTTAACCTTGTGCTTTTTAAATACACCCAGGCGGTCCAAAGCCAACCCGCAGTTGAGAGCAGTTTGCCCGCCGAAGCTTAAAAATATTCCGTCAGGCTTTTCTTTCTCGATTACTTTCTCTACAAAATATGGTGTAACCGGCAAAAAATAGATCTTTTTGGCCAAATCTTTTGAGGTTTGAATTGTGGCAATATTAGGGTTGATTAACACAGCTTCAATACCTTCTTCTTTTAGAGCTTTTAAGGCTTGTGAGCCGGAATAATCAAATTCCCCGGCTTCGCCGATTTTTAATGCTCCTGACCCAAGAACCAATACTTTCTGTAAATTGCTCATATTAAACTCTAATTTCTAAATTCTAAACAATATCAAAATTCAAATATTAAACTTCAAGATAGTTTAGAATTTATCATTTTGAACATTATAATTTGTTTAGTATTTAGGATTTCGGATTTAGGATTTATCATATTTGGCTTAAAAATTTATCAAACAAATAGCCTGCATCAACCGGGCCAGGGGAGGCTTCCGGATGAAACTGCATTGCCATAAACGGTTTACTTTTGTGTCTTATACCCTCATTTGTGCCATCATTTAAATTAACAAACCACTCTTCCCAATCTTTGCTTAAAGACTTCATATCTACTGCAAAACCATGATTTTGAGAAGTAATAATTGCTCTTCCACTGGTTTTATCCATCACCGGCTGATTTTGACCCCGGTGGCCAAATTTTAATTTGTAGGTTTCCCCTCCTGCTGCCAAAGCTAAAATCTGGCTTCCTAAACAAATACCAAAAGTAGGAATATTTTTTTCCAGAAGTTTTCTGACATTTGCGATTGTTTTATCTGCTTTTTTAGGATCCCCGGGGCCATTCGAAATTAATACTCCATCAAATCCGGCGGTGGCCGGATCAAAATCCCAAGGCACGCAGGTTACTTTCACTCCCCTTCTTACTAAACTTCCGACAATATTTTCCTTTGCCCCGCAATCAATTAAAACTATATTCTTTTTTTTATTAATCCTGAGCGAAGTCGAAGGACCTGTTCCGTAAACTTTTATCTCCTTACAGCTAACATAAGGCAAAAGGTTTTCTGTATTTGGATCATAAATGCTTAATTCTTTAAAATCGCTAGATTGCAAGCTTTGCTTATTCTTACTGCTTAATTCTATCCTCCCCAGCATCACTCCATGCTCCCTAAGTTTAATGGTCAGCTGCCTGGTATCAATCCCCGAGAGGGCCGGAATGCCTTCTTCTTTGAGCCATCCCCCCAAAGTTTTTTTGCTCTCAAAGTGTGACGGGTTATCTATATAATTCTGGACGATTAATCCCTTAACCTGAATTTTATCTGACTCCCAGAATTTCCTTTCCGGTACACCGTAATTTCCTTGTAATGGATAAGTTAGCACTAAAATCTGGCCAAAATAGGAAGGGTCTGTTAAGGATTCAACTGTCCCATCGGACAGAATTAACTTTCCCATCATACTAGTATATATAATTCATCAACCACTATACTGGACGAGCACCCATTTCATCAAGACCTCAGTTCCCTACTTCTCCATAGATGCCCCTTGACGATCTATGATAAATAGTGTAATCTATAGATACAAGAAGTCGGTAAATGTGCGGATAGCCATGACCGGCTTTTTTATTAGCTAAATTAGTACCTCAAATACACTTGGATTGGCTGTATTGCCTAATTTTCTTTCAATAAGCTCTTGCTTCAGCAGCTCGACCTTATTCATTTTATTTTGTTTTTTTAGAATATTATGAGAATACATCATCCCGGCAATAGGCGCCAAGGCATCTGCTATTTGAACATCAATATCTAAGTTTCGCTTGTTTACTAAACTTAAAGAAGTAATCTTTTGTCTATATTCTTGAGCAGACATTGTGCCATCGCTTATACCCTTAGATTGAATAAGATTGTGTGCCTGAATCAGATAGAAATCCTGTGAAGGATCAGATTCTGTAATAATCTTACCATTCACACCCAATTTTAATTGTTTGTCTGCAAAATCTTCGAGCATTTTCTGATAGGCTCTTTTGAGTATCGTCTGCTCCTGCCAACCCTTATGCCTAGCCTTTTGTTTATCAACGATAATAAACATTGTGCCTATTTCAGGATCATCCAGGATTGATATAAACTCCGACCAAAATTCCATTTCCTTTTTGGGATCCTGTAGAATAGAAAATGGACCCTTTCTTCTGAACATATCCCGGCTATGAAAGACAATTTCTTCATTTCGAAAATACTTCTTTTTGAGCTTCCTGGTTAATTTGTCAAATTTGGGTTTCAGTTTTTCCGGAGTTATAATCCCTGATAAGACAAATAGCTCTGACTTATGGTTATAAGTACGAAGATGCACATAAAACCCTTGACAAAGTTCATTTGCCTTGTAAACTACAATCATGAAACTGATTGTAGTAAACTAGAGTAAATGTTAGACCTCAAGCAAGTTATCTTGGATAAAATCAAGAAAAATGGCGGGTGGGTAAATGCCCATGCCCACATTGACCGGGCTTTTACTATAAATCCAAAATTATACAAACTGGCAAACAAATTAAGGCATGAAAAGTGGCTATTAAACGCTGAACTACGAAAAACCAGTACAGTTCCCCAGGTTTATGGCCGGATGGCAAGAGCATTGGAACTTATGATTTCCCAAGGTGTATCTGCTATCGGCAGCTTTATTGATGTTGATCCCCATATGAAAGATAAGGCAATCCAGGCTGCCCGGAGGATCAAAGAAAAATATAAATCACAAATTAATATCAAGTTTATCAATCATTCCAGCTACGGCATTTTGACAAAAGAAACCAGGAACTGGTTTGAGGTGGGAGCACAGTTTGCAGACATTATCGGCGGCATGGTCAAAGCTAACCAGGATAGAAAAGAAGAATATTTGGATATTTTATTGCAGACTGCCAAATCCAAAAAGAAAATGGCCCATGTTCATGTAGATGAAGAAAATACTTTAAGCGAAAAAGAAACAGAACTACTGGCCAAAAAAACCATTGAGTATGGTATGGAGGGTAAAGTTGTGGGAATACATGGTATATCTATCAACACTCATCCAAAAGAGTACCGGGAAAGACTTTATAAACTAATGGGGAAAGCTAAGCTAATGATGATTGCCTGCCCCATATCCTGGCTTAATTCCAGGCGCGCTGACGAGCTAACCCCTACCCATAACCCCTCAACTCCGGTTGACGAATTATTACCATATAAAATCCCTGTCGCAATCGGCGGGGACAATATTGCTGATTTGTTTATGCCCTACAATGACGGGATCATGTGGAATGACCTGCGGGCTTTGATGGAAATGAACAGACTTTACGACATTAAATCTTTGGTAGACATTGCCACCCTAAATGGCAGAAAAGCCTTAGGGCTGGAATAATTTTTCTATTAAA